>CACXFK010000244.1 GCA_902766945.1 uncultured Lachnospiraceae bacterium
CCTCAGTGTCCTCAGTGCCCTCAGCGTCTTCAGTACTTTCCTCATTGTCCGTATCATCGGTTATGCCAAGCACTTCAACAAGATCGGTAAAGCTGACGTATCCGCCTCCGGGAAGGCTGAACTGATACGTTTCGCCGTTCACGGAGTACTCAAAATCCACCGTATACACAAGCGCGTACACGGAGAAGGAATCCGCACTGAAGACAGCAGAATCAGCACCTGTATCTGCTTCCTCTGCATAGACTGGCTCTGCTTCAGCCTCTGCTTCCGCCTCATAAGCCGGTTCTGCCTCAGCCTCTGCTTCCGCCTCATAGACCGGCTCTGCCTCAGCTTCTGTTTCCGCCTCATAGGCCGGCTCTGCCTCAGGCTCAACTATTTCCAGGTCAGTTTGCGTGTCCGGCTCTGCCTCAGTTGTTTCCTCCTCAGTTGTTTCTGCGGTATCCGTTCCTTCCTCAGTTATTTCTGCGTCAGACGTTCCTTCCTCGGATTCTGATCCGACAAGCACTGCTGTGTCCTCATCGACATGAGCATCACTCTCAGCAACCGTCTCATCGATCAAGCCTGCCCGGACAACACCGTTTCGCTCAACCAAAGTCACATCTTCTACCGTCTCGGCGTGCCCTTCATCATCCACATGAACGACATGGATGCTCTCGTCCTTGTTCGATTCTTCACCCGTCATCACGACACGGATCGGAATAAGCGGTTCGATCTCTTTGCCGTCCGCATCGAAGAACGTGATATTCACCGCATTGACGCGCGAAACGGTTTTCTCTACGGTTTCCTTGATCGCCTCGATGGTCTCAGGATCCTGAACCGTCTCGACGGTCATGGTGGATCCGGCCGGAAATGCTCCTTCCCCGGCATAGACCTGAATCAGCAGATCGTCTGCCTTCCGGGAAAAGACCTGCGCTGGATATATCACATCCTGTTTTGATTCACCCTCTGAGTTCTCTTTTTCGTTTTCTTCAGAAATGGCTTCGTTCTCACCTTCTGAATCGTCCTCCGAGACGTCCTCCGGGACGTCCTCCGCTGTTTCCTCAGTGGATTCGGTTTCCTCGATTTCAGACACGCCGAGTTTTTCGGGCTCCGCGTCATTGTCACCATCTTCTTCGGAAACCGACTCATCCGAGATCAGGCTGCCTGACTCTGCCGCCTCTTCAGATGTCAGATCTTCCGATTCCGTCTCGTCGTAAGCCGGCACGACAGATTCCGTGTCTTCCGGTACTGAAACATCCGATTCAGCTTCTTCCGATGCAGAATCGATTATTCCTGTCTCTTCAGTTGTCAGGCCATCCGATTCCTCTTCCGGAAACAGGGGATTCGATTCCGGCACTTCCTGTACCGGATCGATGGAAGACACTGTGTCTGCGGCTTCATTTTCAGACGCAGACCAGACAATGCCGAATATAGAAAGCTGATCGGCTTCAAATGAAAAGCCCGTGATCTGTCCGTCCGTGTTCCGGTCAAACACAGAAGGCAGAATGACACAACCCGTCGTTCCATCTTCATTTTGGACAAACTGTACAACCTGCATCGAGCGGCACTGTACAGGAGACGTCTCCGGAAATGCAGCAAAAACCAGTGTCCTGCCCGCGAGTCCGGCTGTCGATCCGTCCGGGGCAGCGATCTGCATGCTGAACAGACGGGTACCGGCCTGAATCCAGTTCTCGTCAGCCATACTGAGCGTACTGTTCGCAAGTGCGGCGTACTCTGTGTACAGTTTCGCATCTTCCGAAATCTGTTCGAAATTATAATTCTGTTCAGAGTCCGGAAGTTCAGAGTCCGGAAGTTCAGAGTCCATAAGTTCAGGGTCCGAAAGTTCAGAGATCGGACTTTGTTCGGAACTCAGATCCTGTTCCGGATCCGCGTTTTGCGCATGATACTCTTTGACAAGCAATTCCGATCCGGACGGCAGCATGAAGGACGCATCCGGGATCACTGTAAAATGAGTCTGATCAACCTCCGCGGACAGTCCGTTTGATGTTTCATTTTGCTCCTGTTCAACTCCCGAGCCATCATATTCGTCCGTGTATTCTGAGTTGTATTCATCCACATATTCTGTCGAATACAAATTCGATTCAGCCGTTTCACTGTATGTGTTCAGGTCCTCAGAAACACCGGGTTCTTCAATACTTTCTCCTGCGTCGTACCAGGTATCTTCGCCGGTCCCGTCGGTCCCGTCGGTCCAGCCGGACTGATCTGCTTCATCAAATACAACATTTTCATCAGACTCGTAGTCTTCAGAGACTGTGCCCTCTTCGACTGCATCATTCCATTCTTCCGGCGCTTCCACATATTCGCCGTTTAAGGCAGACGGATCAGACACGCTCAGTTCCGAGGCATTTCCTACCAGTTCCTCGTTCAGCGTGTCTGCTGTTTCAGCATCATTTTCATAAAACGGATCTTCCGGCACAGAGTCTGCCGCATTTAGCTCATCGGCCTGTTCCGGATCCGCTTCTCCCAAAACGTCCGTGTACGCCGATTCATCGGTCTCCGGTTCGTAATCCCCGGCGCTGTCAGCCGATACAGAGACAAATTCCTCAGCCTCCGAGGTAGTCTCTTCCAGATAGAGGCCGGGCATGTTGTCGGCTTCATCGCGGTCAATCGCGACCGCCGGAAGGATCAATGCGTAAATCGTAATAAAAACGATCACGGCAGACGAGCCGATCAGCCCTCGTTTTATATAGCTGCTTAGTTTTTTCTATTTTCTCAGGTTCTCAACAATATGTCTGAAAAAGCGCATGTATGCTCCTTGATGCCGCACTGAAGCAGTTTATACTTCATTTCGTTATGCAATAGTCACACGAAGTGAAGCCATCATAATGATTTTACAGTTCATGATACCACAATAATGTGAAAATCTTAAGTACTTATTTAAAAAAGTAGATTTTATGAAAAAAAGACAATGGGGACAAGCCCCATTGCCATCATATATGCCTCTGCCGCCTCATCAGGATGAGCGCTCCGGCCATACTTAAGAGCAGGATTCCGAGCAGCTCGAACATGAGGATGCCCGGCCCGCCGGTTGAAGGAAGCGCCTCACCTGGCTCATTCTCGACCGTCAGAGTATTGTTTTCAGCACTGAAGGAGAGCATGCCGTCATTGTGTACTGCATCTTCAGCCAGTGACCGCGTCGGCCAGTTCTCAGGAGCGCTCCCCTCTTCATATGTCAGGAAGAGGATCCGGCCGGCGCTGACCTTGAAGTACACGGCACTGTCACCGGTCAGAACATACCCATCCGGGCTCTTTGTCTCCTGCAGCAGGTAGTAACCCGCTGTCAGCGCATCCGCTCCTGTAAAGGCAGCTTCACCATTTTCATCCGTTGTTACGGAAAGACCCTCCTCTGTCTCTTTATTGACTGTTTCTGAAGCCGGATCAAGTTTCCACAGAGTAAACACGGCATCCTGAAGTTTCCCGGCCGGTTGATCCAGCTCAATCTTGACCAGATTGAGCGGCAGTTTCAGCAGCGTATTGGTCACCCGGAAGCCTTCTGTCTGACTGCCTGTCACTTCGCCGCCGTACGGATTCGTGTCGGTGACATCCGTAAAGTCTCTGTCTCCCGGCAGCTTGATCGCGATCTCCCGGACGGTATAACTCTGATTCTTATCCAGCCCGATCCAGGTTGCCGCACCGTTCCCGGTGATGACGACCGGATTATCCTGATTGCTGACAGGAACCAGTTCACTGCCGATGTAAAGGCCCACTTTGATCTGCATCTCATTGACTGTATTGCTGTCGGTAATCTGTGTGCCGTCCGAGTCTTTCCAGATCTTGGACACAGTGATGTTCGTCTTATCCTCTTCCTCAGGCGTATTCCGGATCGTGATGTGCCTGCCGCCCGAAGTATCCGAGTACGTATGGACCGCCGTGATGGACGGATATCCTGTCACCGTACTGACCCTTGTCTCAACGACATAGTAGCTGATCTTCTTTCCGTCTGACGTCACTGTCGGAAGATTCTGCCACGCCTTCGTCCAGCCGCCCTTGGCCTCAAATGTATCCACGACCGTCATCTTGCTGACATCCGGCACCGTCACGTTGGAGGTCACGATGAGATCGTCACCGGTGAAGTCGGTAAGGGAGCCGGAAGACGGGGCCCGAAGCGGCGCGGCGTTAAAAGCCATGCGCAGCATCCGATTGGCGGCTGCCGGTGCCTCAACCTTGAACGTAATACGACCGCCGGTCGGTTTCACAGTCAGCTTCAGGTTTCCTTCATATACATTCTGACTCCAGGTCTCAACGGAAGAAGAAACGATTTCAGCGTTCGTCGGAGTAACAAGCAGAGACGCTATCGGAACATTCAGGCCATGCAGCTGAATCGTAAGCTCATAGGTGCTGTTGACATTTAACGTTTCATAGACCAGATTTCCGTAAACATTATCACTGGTATACGTAAATCCTTCATAAGTCACTCCGCTCCAGACCGGGCGGTCACCGTCAGGAGCATGCTCATTTTCCGCGACGTTCAGCGTGATCACCACATCATCCGTACCGGCTTCCAGATTCACAACATAGTTTTGACCATTGGGAACAAGTTCATGCGAAGAACTTGTTATAATAAAGGAATTGCCGCCACTTGACCAAACGCCGAACTGAATCGCTAAAGGCTGATCCGTCGGCATTTCAACCGTGCTGCTCATAGCAGACTTTCCAAAACCGGCAAAGTCTTTCTGGTTCACCCACTGATCGTTTACATTCTCAAACGCCTGCGCCCAGATTCCCCAATTATCATGCGGGAACGGAACACTGTTATTCGGGTAGACAAGTTGAATCTTCACATTTCGCTTCTCTTTGACCGGCTGCTGTCTGACCGCATGAATCGTGACCGTCTCCCCGGCGCGTCCGCTCCCCGCAGCCTCACCGTCTCCGCCCGGTCCGCTGAGGGTCATGCCCTCCGGCGTCACATAGGTGATCTCATGAGGCTCATCATCCGACACGGCAAATGTCACCG
>CACXFK010000245.1 GCA_902766945.1 uncultured Lachnospiraceae bacterium
AGATGAGGAATCTCCTGAAGAGCCGGCAGTGGAGGAACCGGCGGAAGAAGGCAAGGAAGAGAAGACAGAAAAGAGCCCGGAGGAAGCGGAAGAAACAGAAGAAGAGAAGGCAGAACCGGAGACCGGGGCAGACGAAGCCGTCGTCGGCGCCGCAAACGGAGTGGATGAAGACGAACTGCCGGAAGGCGTGCTCCAGCTCGATGAGGATGAGCTCGAACAATGGGTGGACGAACCGACGGATGGCCGTATTGACGACGGGGATCAGGAGGACGAGCTGCCGGATGACGTCGTCCCGATCGACGAGGATGAGCAGGATGAGCTTGATGAAAACCAGGAAGAGGACGAGCTGACTCCGGAGGAATTGGCATTTCTTGAAGAAGGAAGCGCCTCGATTGAAGCGACGCCGGAGCCGGAGATCACATCTGCGCCCTCTGAGGTGACGCCTGCGCAGCCGGCTCCTGAGCAATCGCCAAACGGACAGACCGAAGCGGCTCCGAAGGCTTCAGAATCCGTCAAGGAGGGACCGGTTAAGGAAGGGTCTGCTGAAATTTATGTAAACCTGAATCTGGTTGGCAGAAGCATCGAAGCGGACGATAATTTCACCGTTTCGCTGCTGGCGGATACGAGTACGGCTTCGGACGGGACATCAGTTGCGACGCCGATGCCCGAAACGACATCCCTGAAGCTGACGAGCTCTGAGGCGCTGAGCTTTGGGAAGATTCATTTTTCAAAAGCAGGAACCTATCAATATAAAGTGATTGAAGAAGTGCCGGGCGGAGCGTCCTTCAACAAGAACGGGCAGTTTGAAAAGAACGGCGTGGTCTATGATTCGGCGCAGCATGACGTGCGGATTGACGTTTCGGAGAGCGGAGGCGACAAACTGACCGCGACGGTGTATTATGACAACGCGGAAACAGGTACGCTGACATTCACGAATACGTTGGCGCAGAACGACGCGATCATCGCGGCGCAGGAGATTACGCTGTCCGGGGCGGAGAGCACGCCGGCGGAAAGTGCGGCGGAAGCAAAGACGACGCTGAAAACGGCGTCGGATATGAATCCGTTCTATGTGTATGTGGCGCTCATTGCAGCAGCCTCGGTGGCGCTTGTCATTTTACTGATTCTGCTAAGACTTAAGAAGTAACGGACATAGGAGAAAAACGGCAATGCGATTTGTTATTCAGCGGGTAAGTGAGGCTTCCGTGACGGTTCAGCAGCAGGTGATCGGGCGGATCGGGAAAGGGTTTCTCGTCCTGATCGGCGTGTCTGATTCCGATACGCAGGAGATTGCGGACAAGATGATCCGGAAGATGACGGGGCTCCGCATTTTCGAGGATGAAAACGGAAAGACCAATCTGTCGCTGGCGCAGGTAGACGGAAGCCTTCTGCTTGTCTCGCAGTTTACGCTCTACGCGGACTGCAGGAAAGGAAACAGGCCCAGTTTTATAAGGGCCGGGGAGCCGAAGGCGGCAGAGGCGATGTATGAGTATATCATCGGGAAGTGCAGGGAGATCGTGCCCGTTGTGGAACGCGGCGAGTTCGGCGCGGATATGAAAGTCGGATTGATTAACGACGGTCCGTTTACCGTGCTGCTGGATTCTGATGAATTGTGAGAAACGGACGGATGAAAGCGGACAGATGAAAGCAGACAGATGAAAGCGGACAGATGAAAGCAGACAGATGAAAGCGGACGGACACATGTTGAATCAAAAGGACGGAAACAGGGAGGCGTTTCTTCGGGGTCTGCTGAGCCCGTCATGTCTCCCGGACAGCGGGAGGATGAGCGCCGTCAGGCAGCAGGCAAAAGCGCGGTGGGATTCAATCGCGCATCCTCTCGGCGGGCTTGGAAAGCTGGAGGAGATGACGGCCGGGCTGTGCGGTATCTCGGGGGCGCCGGAGGCAGTTGATCTGTCAGGGAAAGCGCTTGTCGTGTTCTGCGGCGATCACGGCGTTGTGTCGGAAGGCGTGAGCCAGTCCGGGCAGGATGTGACCCGGAATTCGGCGCAGGCAATCGCGGAAGGCCGGTCCACTGTCGGTTATATGGCGTCATGTGCCGGTGCGGAGGTTTATGCGGTTGACGTCGGGATCAGCGGAAGCCGGTTCGCTCAGAAAGAGCTCAGGACGGGTGCGGTGATCGACAGAAAGATCGCCGGCGGGACCGCGAATCTTTTGACCGGTCCGGCGATGACGGAGGAAGAGTGTCTTAAGGCTCTGGAGACAGGCGTGGAGATTTGCGGGGAACTGGCCTCGCGGGGCATTTCGGTCCTGGCTGCCGGTGAGATGGGAATCGGCAATACCACGTCGGCCGGAGCGCTTGCGGCTCTTCTTCTGGATCTGTCCGCGGAAGAAGTCGTCGGGCGGGGGGCCGGACTTGATAACGCCGGGCTTAAGCGAAAGAAGGCGGTTGTGGCCGGAGCGATTTCACGGGTGCGGGGTGCTGTGCCTCGTCCGGATGTGCTTCGGATCATGGCAGAAGCCGGAGGGTTTGAGATTGCCGCTATGACGGGACTCTTTCTGGGAGGAGTCCGGTACGGTGTGCCGGTTGTCGCTGACGGCGTCGTTTCGTTATGCGCGGCGCTTATGTCTGTGCGGCTCGAACCGCGTGCGGCCGATATTTTGTTTGTGTCGCATGAGCCGGCAGAACCGGGAGGGCAGCATCTTCTCAGAGCGCTTGGAAGCGAACCGATTTTGAAGGGCGGATTTCATCTGGGCGAGGGCAGCGGTGCCGTATGCCTGTTTCCGCTCCTGGATATGGCGATGGCGGTTTACCGGGATGCGCCTTCATTTGCAGAACGGAACCTTGCGGCTTATCGCCATTTTGAAGAGGAACGGGCGCTATGATGATTGTGGTGACGGGCGGCTCAGGGAGCGGAAAGTCGGAGATCGCGGAGTCGTATGCCGTGCAGCTGCATAAGGCAAGGCATGCACACCTTGATGAGGGACTGTTTTATGTCGCGACGATGAAGAGGAATCCGCTTGATGAGGAGACGGAGAGGCGGATCGGACGCCATTTGCAGATGCGGAGCGGAAAAGGGTTTCGTACGATCGAATGTCCGGTTTGTCTCGGGCGGATTCGTCCGGAGGCGGGGGTGTACCTGATTGAGGATTTGCCGAATCTTCTTGCCAACGAGATGTGGGGAGAGGACGGCGCTCTTCGCGGAGGAGCCGGGAAGACGATGGATCCGGGCGATGCGGCAGGGTGTATCCTGGAGCCGCTCGAGGCGCTTGCGGAAGCGGGAGACGTGGTTGTCGTGACAGGGAACGTGTCTTCGGACGGCTTGCGGTATGAGAGCGGGACGGAGCAGTATGTATGGCTTTTGAACCGGATCGGTGCCGCGCTTGCGGCGCGCTCGCAGCTCGTTGTCGAGGCGGTTTGCGGGATTCCGGTGACGGCAAAAGGATCCGGGACAATACCGGAGACACTGAAGGTGTGAGAAAGAAACTGGCAGGAGGGGTATGATGAGGAAGGCGATTCGGACGGCATTTTCCATATATTCCGCGATTCCGGTCAAAAACGGAGAGTGGACCGGAGACGGGATGGCGTATGTGCTCCCTGCGATGCCCCTGATCGGGGTTGTGATCGGAGCGGTTTATGTGATCCTGCTTCTTTTGATGGACGCGCTTCATATGGGCTTTTTGTTCAGGGGCTGCGTGCTGACGGCGGTGCCGATTCTGATCACGGGAGGCATTCATCTGGATGGGTTCATGGATGTCAGTGATGCGGTTCATTCTTACGGGACGCGGGAGGAAAGGCTGGCGATCATGAAGGATCCGCATGTCGGTGCGTTTGCCATCATGGATACCTGCCTTTATCTGGTGGTTTACGCCGGGGTCTGCTCGGAGCTGACGTCCGGGCTGATGCCGGCTGCATTCTTCGTGTTTGTGTTATCGAGGGCGCTCAGTGCGCTGGCGGCGGCGACATTTCCGAAGGCGAAGAAAAACGGCATGCTGCACTCCGTAGCGGAGCAGGTGCCGGGGCGTGCGGTCGGCATGATTGGTGCGGAAGTGCTGGCCTCGATCCTTTTGGCGCTGATCCTCGGCGCGTTTGCGGGCGTGTTCGCGGCTGCGCTGCTGATGGTTCTCGCGGCGGTTTTGATGTATGTGATCTATTTCTTCGTGATGCTCGGGCTGTTCGACGGGACGACCGGCGATCTTGCGGGGTGGTTCCTGCAGCTGACTGAGCTGGTGATGATACTCGTGCTTGTCGTTGTGTCACGGATGTAGAGAAGAGCGCTCAGAGACGGGATTAGGCGATTCGAACGGAAGTTGGTTAAAAGCCCTGAACGGGGTCAGACCCCGTTCAGGGCTTTTAACTGCTGGATGGAAGGAGAAGCGTATGATTCTTGTAACAGGCGGGGCGTATGCCGGAAAAACGGATTTTGCCAGGGAGCACTTCCCGGGGATGAAACTGGAAGTCCGGTATCATGAAACGGTGCGCAGGCACCTGGAGGACGGCACGGATCCGCTGGAGGCTGCGGCGGCCCTGGCAGCCGGAAAGGATGTCGTTGTGCTGCTTGATGAAGTAGGCTGCGGGATTGTGCCCATGGAGGCGTCGGAACGGGCTTACCGGGAGGCCGTTGGCCGGACCGGATGTTTTCTGGCCGGGCAGGCGGATGAAGTATGGCGCGTCGTGCTGGGGATCGGAACGCGGATTAAGTGAGACGAGAAGGCGTGAGGACGGAGGAAAACGGAGGAAAACGG
>CACXFK010000246.1 GCA_902766945.1 uncultured Lachnospiraceae bacterium
GCGGATCGCAGAATTGCACATTGGAAAGCAGCTTCGCTGCTGTGCAATTCGCGCACGATTCCTCTTCGAGAATCGTGATTTACAAATAAGGAGGAACACAAGATGGCAAAGATCACGGATACATCCAAATGGAGATTTGAGACAAAGCAGGGACATATCGGTCAGGAGATCCCGGATCCCGTCACCGACTCCAGAGCCGTCCCGATCTATCTGACGTCCTCCTACGTCTTCCACAACAGCGAACACGCGGCGGACCGATTCGGACTGCGCGACGCGGGCAATATCTACGGACGCCTTACCAACCCGACGCAGGACATTTTCGAAAAGCGCATCGCAGCACTCGAAGGAGGCGTCGCGGCGCTGGCGGTCGGTTCGGGTGCCGCGGCTATCACCTATGCGATCCAGGCGGCGGCTCACGCAGGCAATCACGTGATCGCGGCGCAGAACATCTACGGCGGCACTTATAATCTTCTGAAGCACACCCTTCCCTCATACGGCATCGAGACAACCTTCGTGGATCCGTTTGATACGGACGCCATCGAAGCGGCCTTCCAGGACAACACCACCGCGGTCGAGATCGAGACGCTCGGAAACCCGAACTCAGAGGTCGTTGACATCGAGGCCATCGCCGAAATTGCCCACAGGCACGGTGTCCCGCTGATCGTGGACAACACTTTCGCCACGCCCTATCTGGTCCGTCCGATCGAGTACGGCGCAGACATCGTGGTCCACTCCGCAACGAAGTTTATCGGAGGACACGGCACGGTGATCGGCGGCGTGATCGTGGACAGCGGGCGTTTCGACTGGCAGCAGAACGACAAGTTCCCGTGGCTTGTGGAACCGAACGTCTCCTATCACGGAGTCAGCTTCGCAAAAGACGTCGGGGCTGCGGCATTTGTCACATATATCCGTGCCATTTTGCTCCGGGATACCGGTTCTACACTTTCGCCTGTGCACGCGTTTATCTTCCTTCAGGGACTTGAAACGCTCTCTCTCCGCGTTGAGCGTCATGTCGAAAATGCGCTCAAGGTCGTTCAGTACCTGAAGGGCGTGCCGCAGGTTGAAAAAGTAAATCACCCGTCTGTATCGGATGATCCCGCCCAGAAGGCGCTCTACGCGAAATACTTCCCGAACGGAGGCGGCGTCATCTTCACATTCGAGGTGGAGGGCGGCGCGGCAAAGGCCAAGGAACTGATCGACAACCTGCAGCTCTTCTCGCTGCTGGCCAACGTGGCCGACGTCAAGTCCCTGGCCATCCATCCGGCTTCCACGACGCACTCCGAAGACAGCCCGGAGGAGCTGGCCCAGCAAGGCATCCGCGAAAACACGATCCGGCTGTCCGTCGGCATCGAGCACATCGACGACATCATCGAAGACCTGCAGCAGGCGTTCGAAAGAACCTACTCGTAAAGTGTGAACAAAGTGTGAAAGGGGTCAGACCCCGTTAAGTAAACTTAACGGGGTCTGACCCCTTTTTTGTAACACATCTGTAAAAAAATACTTTTTAAAATACGCCGCAAGACCTTGAAAACACAAGATCGTGTGGTTTTTCTATGCGAATCGCAATTAAGACACAAGTTTTACAAATTTTTTACAATTTTGTGAAATCGGTGATTCCAATTTTCCCAGTTTCTGCTAAAATAGTAGGTATCAGTTGCCGCACAGGGTCCTCATACCCTCTGTGCGCGTACTCTTGAAAACTAAATACAGGAAGGGAGGTAAGGGTGATATGACTGATGAAGGAAATGTCAGGACATCCGGCGAGGACGTTTTGACAAACACAGCTGAGGGCATCTCCGCTTCCGTCGGAAATGCCGCAGATGAAGCCATGAAAGCGGTCCGGGACGTGTCCGACAAGGCCATGAAAGCAGTCGAAGAAGCTGCGGACGAGGCCATGAAATCATGTACACAGTCCGGGCAGTCTGCTTTAGAGGAGGTATCGGATATACCGGAAGACGCTTTTGCAGACGAATCACAGGATATCAAAGCCGTTGCGGCTGAAACCACGGATCCGAAGGAGGAACCGGTCGTTTCTCCGCTGCCGGACAATGGCTCTCCGGTAGAGCCGCCTAAAAAGAGCAGGACGGGTATCATCATCGGTATCCTGATCGCACTTGCAGCGGCTGCCGTCATCGGCATTCTTCTATATATGAAGTTCTTTATCCCTAAGGAAATCCATGTAAGCGAAAGCGCGCTCGACCTTTACGTCGGCGACAGCGCTCACCTCACATACCAGATTCTCCCCGAGAGCGCCGACAACCTCGAAGTCGCCTGGGCAAGTTCCGATCCGGAAGTCGCCACGGTCGATGAACTGGGTGTCGTAAATGCTCTCTCCGGCGGCCGCTGTGTCATCGCAGTCGCGACCGGAAACGGCAAGACCGCAACCTGCGTCGTGACCGTCACGGATCCCGCTCAGGTCCAGAAAGAAAGCCTGATGGCTGTGAAGGACTATATCGATGCGAACGAAACGACTGACGAAGACGGAAAAGCCGTGATGACCGTCCGCGAGATCGACGACAGCCACAGCTTCCTGATCGGAGCTGACGACGAGGATCTGTACCTGATCTACCGCACCGTCGGTGAAATGGAGGAGCTCGGAGTGGACGCACAGTACTCCACTTACGTCCGGATGTCCCCCGAAAACATCGAGACCGCCGAAGTCTCTCAGCGCGATGTGCTGAGCCTCTATGGTTTCGATATCGAGATGACGGACAAGGGCACGCTGAATCTGGGATCCTACCAGTACGGCGACGCGATCGCGCTCAGTGAAACGGCGTCCTCGATCGACGGACTGGATGCGACCGACGCGCTGCATGAGCTCACGAACGCCGGAACGGGCGTCTGCCTGAACGAGTTCGATCGTTTCCTGAAAGAACAGAACTTCGACTTTACCACTGAGGAATTTGGCCTGACCAGTTTCACGGCGCTTGTCGGCGCTGCCGATGAAACAGCCGCCTCGGATGCGCAGCCCGCAGAGGCTGCCGACATCGAGTCCGGTGTTGATGAAGCAGCGGTCGAAAGTGAAGCCGTCTCTGATGAAAATGCCGCCGAAAGCGAAGCCGTCTCTGATGAAAATGCCGCCGAAAGCGAAGCCGTCTCTTATGAGACTGCCGCTGAAGGCGAAGACATCTCTGACGAGGCTGCCGCCGAAAGCGACGTCGTTTCTGAAGAAAATGAAACCGAAAGCGAGGCCGTATCAGAAGAAGCCGTTTTGTCCGAAGCTGACACTGCCCTGTCTGAAACCGATGAGGCGGTTTCGGAAGCAGATGACATCACCTCCGAAGAAACAGAAAGAGCACTCTCCGAAGCATCCCCTGAGAGTACGGGTGAGACCGGTGAAACGGACGCGCTGTCCGAGACCTCTTCCGCTGCCGTTCAGGCAGAGGAAGAACGTGCAGTGACAGACAGCACGGAATCCGCGGAATCGGATGCAGTGATCTCTGATGACCAGGAAGAAAATGCAGCGGCCCATGAAACCGCTGAAGCGGAAAGTACGTCAGGATCTGTTTTTTCAGAGTTTCCGACGGCGGGTCCGACATCTGTCGCATTTTCATTTGCGGCAGCTGCGGAAGAACTGTCCAAGACCCCGCCTGCGCTGATCGTTGTGATCTGAAGAAGGGGCGCATTGAACCTGAACGAAAAAATGAACCGGGTTTCTCCACACCATCGTGTGGAGGAACCCGGTTTTTTCATGCTGATTTATTCCGTAAGCCAGACGCTCCGGATCTTCCTGACGAGCGGGATCGTCCCGCACTCCGCCTTCTGTTCCAGGAACACCATGCTCATATTCTCTTCCGGGAAGCAGGCGGCATAACAGCCCGTCCAGCTGTCCCACCCGTACTCGCCGTTCCGGCCGGGCGTTGTGTAAGAGCCGCTGTCACGCATCTGCCGCATGAGATGCGAATAGGTGAACCCGTACAGCCCGAATCTTCTGTGAAACGCTCTTTCCTGAACAGGGGTCAAGTTTCCCGACGTCATATAGGCAACCGTGCGCGGTCTCAGGATGCGGACTCCGTCCAGTTCCCCGCCATTTAACAGCATCTGCGCGAACCTCGAATAATCATCGATGGTCGAGACAAGTCCCGCTCCTCCCGACTCAAAGTCCGGCCTCTCTTTCCGCTGATAGAACAGCAGCAGATTATCGCCGCGGAAGGGCTTCATCTTCCCGTTTCCTGCGGATTGATACACATCAGCGAGGCGGGACTGCTTCTCGGGCGGCACATAGAATCCCGTGTCCTTCATGCCGAGAGGGCCAAACAGCTCACTTTCAAGGAAATCACCGAACCGCTTCCCGCTCACCGCCTCGATGACCGCTCCGAGCACATCCGCGGACAGCCCGTACTGCCACGAGGTATCCGGTTCAAAAGCGAGCGGCAGCTTCCCGACCATCGAAGCGAACTCCATCGTCGACACGGCATCGCCGGCACGCATCCTCTTTTCGCACTCGTACATAAGCTGCGTTGTCCGGATCTCCGCTGTATTCTCCATGCCGCCGTAGGTGAGGCCCGACGTCATATTGAGCAGATGATGAACCGTCACGGGAACCGGCGACGGCACCATCTTCTGTCCCGCCAGCAGGTAATCCTCCCCGTATCCCGGCAGCACCTCTTTCACCGGCGTCCCCGGATCCAGGAGTCCTCTCTCGATCAGGATCATCGCGGCAGCTGACGTCACCGGCTTCGTCATGGAGTAGAGCCTGTGGATATGGTCACGCCTGAGCGCTTCATTCCGCTCGATATTGGCCCGGCCCTGTACATCGAAGAAAGTCTCCTCACCCTGCTCCCTTATGAGAATGGCGGCGCCGGCTGTCACGCCGTCCGCAATCGCCTCGCTGATCAGTTCCCTGATTCGTTCTCTGGTACAATCTTTCATTCCATTTCTCCTGCATCCCGGTATTCCCGGGCCTATGCGGACCGCGTTTCCGGTCCTGCCGTCCGCAAGCGCCGGGCCTATACGGACCGCGCTTCCGCCTCCTCTTCCCTCCGTCTCTGCCCTGTACTGCACGAAGAGCCCGAAGACCGGGCTCTTGCGTGTACTACATAAAAGGAGGAAGTATTTATGAAAAGAGTATTTCGATTTCAGCCGGATGATGTCCGGTCAGCGCTGCGGAGCGGCTGTCCGGCTGGCTCGTGCCGACATACAGCAC
>CACXFK010000247.1 GCA_902766945.1 uncultured Lachnospiraceae bacterium
ATCTTAAGGATATGGGGGTGCTGAGCGAGGAGGAATTCATTCAGAAGAAGTCCGATCTGTATGCGAGACTCGGGTGAATGGAAGGGATGTATTCTTCTTGAGCCGTACGCTCCGACACGCTTACGCGTATCGGAGCTCGCGGGCATTCGCCCTATACGAACAAAAAAGACAGCTGTTTCAAGCAAGCTTGACAGCTGTCTTTTTTGTTCGTGCACGGCTCAAAGCCTTCGCGTAAGCTACTTTCGAGACTCGAACTCGAGACCTCCTCACTACCAATGAGGTGCGCTACCACCTGTGCCAAAGTAGCCTGCGTTTTGACGCAAGACTTATTATAACGGATCACGCGTGCTTTTGCAACCGGAAAATGTGCACGTTTTCATCGATATTCCGGGTCAGCCGGCGGCCTCATCATCGTCGTACCCGTACTCATATTCGTCATCGGCGTACAGAGTATCATCCTCGTCGTACTGCGTGTCCTCATCGTCATACAGCGCGTCACCGGTGTCATCCGCGTCACCGGCATCGTACTCATTGTCATACTCGTACTCATACTCGTCTGCATCGTTCTCTTCATCATCCGTCCCGGCTTCTTCATTCTGATACCAGTAGGTGGGATCCGCCGAGTACAGGATTTCATTTGTCACGTCGTAGTACATGTCGCCGCGGACGTTGGAGTACTGCAGTCCCTTGTAGTCTTCCAGCATGCCTCCGGTCCAGAAGATCTCCACGGTAGAGCCGTCCTCCGCATAGACGGTAAAGGGCTCGGGTGTCTCCGCTTCGTCATCCGGCTGCGGCTCGCCATTGACCCAGTAAGAGGGGTCTGCCGAGTACTGAACGTCATTTACGATGTCTACATACAGATCGCCGCGGACATTGGAATACTTAAGGCCGGTATAGTCCTCGAACATATCTCCGACAGGGAAGATGTAGACAATGCTTCCGTCCTCGGCATAAACCGGGATGGAGTCCGTCAGATAGTCCGCGGAGTCGGTTTTCTGTTCCGGTGCTTCGGTCGGCGCCGGTGTCTCAGAAGGCTTCGTCTTGCTCAGGAAGTCGGCGCTCACATAGGCGCTGTCCCCATTATACCGGATCTGATACCAGCCGTAGTCTGCCCCGTCCTTTGTCACGGCGCCCTTCACCGTCACTTCGGTGCCTTTTGTCAGGTCGCCGATCACCGGGTCATTTGTGGAGCAGCCGGTCCGGACATTCAGGTGCTCGGCGGTCACATAGTACAGTTCGCCGATCTGCCTGATGCCGAAGGCCGACGCCTGCGGCTGTGCATCTTTTGCGATCGCCGTCTTCGTGTCATATTTCAGCACCCTGACCGTACCGATGGCCTTCATGATATCCGTGAGATCTTCCGCTTTGACGGACGCGCCCTTTACGACAAACACTTCGTTCTGCGTGGACACATAGGCCTGGCAGACTCCCGCGAAATGGTCATTTGCCACCTCGACGGCCGGAAGAGCCTCTCCGTTGCTGAGATGAGAAATGGTGATCAGATCATCTCCGTCTGACATGGCGAACCAGTAATTCGGATCCTCCAGCACTTTCCAGTCCTCGGCGGGAGCCATCACACTGAGGACTCCGTCCGCTGTCTGATACACAGCCGGAGGGGCCTCCTCCGCAAAAGCCGTCTGACTGAAAAGAGCCGCTCCCAGGATCAATCCGCAAACCGTCAGTTTCATCTTCATTTCCCCTTATACCTCCTTAAAAAGTACTCTATTCCGCCCGACCGGCCAGAACCGACCTGACGTCATGCTCAGAAGCTTTCACAAAGCCCTGGACCATATCGGGTTTTCCGCCTCCCCGCGCTCCGAACCGTTCCTTCAAAGCGCTGCTGATCACCCGGCAGTCCGACTTTGCGCTTCCGATCACAAACGTGTATCCGTCCGCTTCGGATCCGCAGAAAACGCCGCAGTACCCGCTGTGTCTCTCCGTCATGGCGCTGACGGCTGCCCTCATCGCGGCCCCGTCCGCTGCTTCCGCAAACACGGCTGCATGTTCCTCCTCATCCGGTATGAGCAGCGCCTCGCGGATCAGCTTTTCCGAAGCGGCTTTCCTCAGCTCCGCTTCCATGCGCCTCGTCTCTTCCTTCAGGCGGACCACCTGCGGATAGATCTGATCCGGGGACGTCGTCAGGTATCCCGCGGTCTGCGCCACGATCGCATGGGCCTCCCTAAAGTATGCGAGGGCCCGTCCGCCGCAGAGTATGGAAATGCGCACCCCACCCTTCCAGTTGATCACACTGATGACTTTCAGCACGCCGATCTCACCCGTGCGCCTCACATGCGGCGCGCAGCAGGCGCAGCTGTCCACTCCCGGAAATGTCACGATCCGCACATCCCCGTCAAGATCCAGTTTGCTGCGATAGACCAGATCGGCCCGCTCTTCCGGGGTCGTCACCCGGATCTCCGACGGAATATTCCGCCAGATCACCTCATTGACTTCCTGCTCGATCTCCCGGATCGCGTCCTCCGGTATCACGCCGTCAAAATCCAGCGTCACCTCCCGGTCGCTCAAGTGAAAGCCTTTGTTTTCAAATCCGAACCGCCGGTGCACAATGCCGGAAAAGAGGTGCTCGCCGGAGTGCTGCTGCATATTTGAAAACCGGTGCGGCCAGTCGATCATTCCATGGACGCGGTCTCCTTCCGTGAGAGGGTGCTCCGCGTCCTGCATTTTCAGAACATGATGTATTTCGCCGCCCCGAATCCGCACGTCGACAACATCCATACCGGCGATCACGCCCTTGTCCGGGCTCTGTCCTCCTTCCTCCGGAAAGAAACAGGTCTGATCCAGCACGACGTCAAGACACGGCGTGCCGTCTTTCCCGCCCGCGGCTTCCTGCACGGAAACGATCACCGCGTCAAATGCAGCCTGATAGGCGTCTTCTTCATATCGCTTGATTGTCTTTACTTCACTTGCGTCCCGCATCGTCTCATTTCTGATGAATCAGATTTTCCTTTTCCAGTATCAGGCCGCTCCGATAAGCGGCGAGCAGTTTGTGGAGCTCATCGATCCGCTCCTGAAGTCTGGCGCCCTGATCCGTATCTCTGATCAGAAGCCGCGTCGTGTAGCGCTCGATCATCACGCGGTCCGAATGGATATCGGTGCCATATTTGATCGCGTCATCCGTGGACGTAAACGGCTTGTGCTCGACGAGACGCATGCCCCACGAATTGAAGATCAGCGTGTACCCTGCAATCCCCGTCTGCCCCTGATAGGCCTTCGAAAAACCGCCGTCGATGACCAGCAGCTTCCCGCCGCAGTGAATCGGGGAATCACCTCTCTTGACCGGAACGTGCCCGTTGATGATGTGGCAGTGCTCTCCGCTGAGGCCAAATTCCTTCAGGATCATGTCGACGGTCTCTTCGCTGTCCAGATGCTCATAATACGGCATCTTCTTTTCTTTGTGCGTCTCCTCATCCGCGATCAGGTACCGCTCAAATGTCGCCATCTTGTCCTTGCCGAAAAGCGGTGAATCCTTGTGGCACCAGATCCACCAGAGGATATCGCGGCCGTCCTCCATTTCCAGCGCATCGGTTGAGAAAAATGCCTTCCGCACATACGTATCGAGTTTATCGTACAGGGCCTTGCCCCGGCAGACTTCCCGGTAAACCTGCACGTCGCGGAACTGTCCGTTTTCGTCGAGCGGCATGCAGCCGTGATAAAGCAGATTTCCGTTGTGGACTTTATAGAGCGCCCCGTTGTGAAGAAGGAACTGCACATGCTGCTGCAGCCTCCGGCATCCGATGAAAGCGGTTCTCAGCCGCTCGACGACGGCCTCCTCTTCTTCGGACAGCGCATTCGGGTTCGCGGGATCGACGGTCGGGAAATACGTATCCAGCAGCGGATAGGTTTTCCCGTCCAGCGTCACCGTGCCCTTCTCATAGTCGATCTTGTCCATCAGCGCGCGGTCTTCCATCCTGAGCTCGGGGCGCCGCTCGGCAAGCTGCCCCTGCAGCTTGAACTGAATGATGGAGATCGCTTTGTGGATCTTCATCTCCAGCGCCGCCTCCTCGGGCGGTGCGTCCCCGTGCCCTTTGAGCCTGAAGCAGGTGCAGGGATCATCCGCATACGCTTTCATCGCAAATGTAGCAAGCGGCAGAAGGTTGATCCCGTACCCGTCCTCCAGCGTATCGAGATTGCCGTACCGCGCACTGACGCGGATCACGTTGGCGATGCAGCACAGCTGCCCCGCGGCGGCTCCCATCCAGACAATATCGTGATTGCCCCACTGGATATCCAGAGAATGGTACTCCATCAGCCGGTCCATGATATCGTCCGGTCCGCCGCCCCTGTCAAAAATATCGCCCAGAATATGCAGATGATCCACCGTCAGCTTCGGGATCAGTTCGGCAAGCGCCACGATCAGGTATCCGGCGCGCCGGGTCTGTATAATCGTGTTGACAATCGTGTCGTAGTACGCTTCCTTGTCCTCGACATCGTCCTTCTCCGTAATCAGCTCCTCGATGACAAATGCGAACTCCTCCGGAAGCTGGCGCCTCAGCTTCTTCCTGGTATACTTGCTCGCCGTGTACTTGCAGACCGCGATCAGACGGTACAGCATCACTTTGTACCAGTTGTCCATCTGCTCCTCGGTTTTTCCGCGTCTGACGAGATCGATTTTTTCCTCGGGATAATAAATCAGCGTCGACAGTTCCCGTATATCTTCCGCCGAGAGCGTCTTGCCGAAAACCTCGGTCACCTTTTTCCGGACCGCTCCGGAGCCATTTTTCAGCACATGGGAAAAGGCCTCGTACTCGCCATGAATATCCGTTATAAAATGTTCCGTCCCCTTCGGAAGCGCCAGGATGGAAGACAGATTGACGATTTCTGTCGAGGCTTCCGCGATCGTGGGGTAGATCTCAGCCAGACGTTCCAAATACTTCTTCTCAAATGAATCCACTCTGCCTGTGTCCTCCCTTCATTTTCCGCGTTTTCGCATTTCGCGTTTCGCTCTTCGTGTTTCACTTTTCACGTTTCGCGCTTTGCGTTTCACTTTTCACGTTTCGCGCTTTGTGTTTCACTTTTCACGTTTCGCCCGAAGTCTTTCGGATTATGTTCTGCGCTTTATTCCTTGTGCTTTATTCCTTGTGCTTTATTCCTTGTGCTTTATTCCTTGTGCTTTCCACCGACAGCTCTCACGATCAGAAGGACTGCAATGATGATCAGTATGACCGGTCCAAAGAAGGAAACCACTTTGCCGATGAACCACACAGCCGCGATCACGATCAGGATGACAGCCAGGATCAGAGCCAGAAGCGCCCAGTTAAAGTCTCCGTTTGTATCACGGAAAATGCCTCCCTTTACCACATCAGCCTGAACCTTTTCAGCATCCTTTGCGCCGCCCGGCGAGCCGGCCGCATTGTCCGTCCGGATTCCTTCCGCGCGTTCAGCTTCATGTACGGCCGCGCGCTCCATGGCTTCCCGGTACTTTTCGGCTGTCGCCTCACGCGCCTCCTCCATCTGAATCCGAACATCGTCCGCGCTCTTTTGATTTTCTCCCTGGTACTCGCCTTCATAATACGAGGACTGCTGATCCTCATAAGTGCCCGCGAAGGGAGACTCCTCGCGCGGTGAATCGATGATATTCCGGGCGATCAGCAACGGATCGCCGAGCTCGGCTGTGATCTCTTCCTCTGTCTTGCCCTTCTTCATCTCGCCGTCAATATATCCGCGGTAATACTGAATCTGGCTGATCACTTCGGCGGAAGACAGTTCTTCCGACAGCTTGGCTCCGAGAATCTCGGTAAATTCCTCTTTGGTCATATCCTGCTCCTTGCGGCGCACCGCTTCTCCGCTCTCATGCTCATCACATCTGCGGGTGGAAGAATCGTTGTTTTTATGGGTACAATAACAGTTGCATTATATCATTTTTCACTTTATAAAGAAACTGTCTGCTGATATGTC
>CACXFK010000248.1 GCA_902766945.1 uncultured Lachnospiraceae bacterium
CAGCATCAGAAGCATCGGAAGCAAAAGCTTGGTCCCGGCTTCCTCCCCCAGAATCCGCGCCCGCTTCTTCCGCTCCTCATAAGCCTCTTCCGCCTCCCGTCCCAGGATCGCGGCCATCTCGCCGCCGCCCTTTGTCAGATTCTGGACAAGCAGCGTGGAAAATGTCCTGTACGCCGGCACCCGGATCCGCTTCCCAAGGTGCTCATAAGCCTCCAGCTCCGACACCCCGTGCTCCATCTCGAGCGACATCCTGACGATCTCCTCATAGCCCGGACGTTCCTCGCCTCCGTGCCCGAGGCTCTCCCTGTAATCTTTCCGGATCCGCGCAAATGCCCGCCTAAGGCTCATGCCGGCCGAGATCAGCAGCACCAGCTTGCTCACAATATTCGGATAATCGATCATCATCTTCTCTTCCCTCGCCGCCGTCTCGATCTCACGCAGCCGCACACGGGAATAAAGGTACATAACCGCAATCAGAATCCCGAACAAAAGCACCGTCACACCGCTTCCCGTGCTGCTCATGGACCAGGCCGCCTTCTCCCCGCCCACCGTCTCGGGAAGCGTCACTTTCTCCTTGGTCTCATCGTTCGCGTCCCTGACCGCCTTCGCGATCTCACGCGCCCGGTACTCCTCCGGGGTCATATTTCTGGGAAACACGCGCAGTTTGATGTCTTCCGCCCGTTCCTCATCTTCGCAGCTTAAAAATGCCGTCAGCGTTACGTCCGCCCCGGCCTCCGGCACATCCGGCCCGATCAAACCATCCCAGTCGATCACCAGCGGATCTCCTGTGTCCCACGAAATCCTGACCGGCAGATCCCCCGCTTTCTCCGGAAAATCCAAATCCATATCCACGTGATCCGGCGTCATATCCCCGAGAAGCAGGACCGGCAGCAGCTCCGCCGCATCAGCCAGGTTCTGCCGGATCTCATCCGCACTCAATTTCCTCGCCGGCACGCTCAGCTCAACGTCCTGCTTCGTCCCGCTCAGATTCACGGTCAGCGCCGCCTGCCCGTCCTCGTCTCCGTATTCATTCCGAAGCAGGTATCCCCTGGCCGCGGTGTCTGACTCCTTCGCCTGCCAGGTCAGGAGCGCTCCGAGCATGTTGGCGGCAAATAAAATCGCAAGCGCGCGCGTCATCGCAGACTCCGTCGTATACATCTTCAACGCCTGAAAATGGTGCAGCAGATAAACCGCCGACTCTCGGAAAAAACCGCGCGCCTTTATAAACAGGGCTGCAAATGCGGCAGCTGCCGCTATGTAAGGCATATAGGCCATAATCTCTCTCATTTTTCATACAACGATATCCACTATCTTCATGCTCCAGATCACCGCCGCTCCGTACGCGAGGAGGCAGCCGGTCATCACCGCCGCTCCCGCAAGCGTCTGATACATCATATCCAGAAATCCCGGTGAAGCAAGCCGCATATAGAGGATAATGCCGCAGGGCATCACCGTCATGATCTTCTGCTCCATCCGCTTAGCCGCCAGGGACGTCTCGATCTCCCGCGCGACGTCGATGCGTCCTCCGATCGAATCCGCCGCACTCCGGATAATGGAGGGCATATTTCCGCCGGTTCGCTTGGCCGCCGTGAACACAGCCGCAAAATTGCGGATATCTTCGACCTTGGAGCGCCTGGCAAAATCCATGATGAGCGACTCGACCGGCACGGACAGCCGGCTCTGCTTCGCAATATAAAACAGTTCTTTCGTCATCGGCGCATCGCTCCCGATGATGGCGGCCAGATCCCGCGCCGCAGACGGAAATGCGTTCTCCACCGAGTATCCGGCTTTCAATGACACGGCCAGCGAGTCAAGCGCCTCCCTGAAATCATACGACAGCTGCTTCCGCCTCTCTTCGGCCTTCTTTTCGCGCATCTTCTTAAGCCACGGAATGATGCCCGGAAGAGCCGCTATAAGGAGCACCCATCGATCATAAAAGAGCCAGACAACCGCTCCTGCAAGCACCAGATACTCCGCCGTCAGGATCCCGTACTCCTTCGGACTCAGCTCATAACGGCCGTAATCCGGCATGGTGCCGCTCCTTACCTGCATTTCCGCGGCCGCGTCCTGCGCTGACTTCAGCAAACCAAACCTGATTTTCATCGCGCTGTCTCTGCCCTTCTCTTTCATCTTCAGCCGTCCCCCGGCAGCTCGATCCCCCGCCTCTCTCATCTTCAGCCGTCCCCCGGCAGCTCGATCCCCCGCCTCTCCAGCTTCAGCCTCCTCTCCAGTCTTCCGGTCCGCTCGAGCACCTGAGCATCATCGCGCCACCGGAACAGGCTGTGCGTCTTCACCTCACTGCCTTCCATCCCGTCCACTTCCGCGATCTCAAGCACCCTCCTGGACCGGTCCTTAAGTCTTCCCAGATGCACGAGGATATCCG
>CACXFK010000249.1 GCA_902766945.1 uncultured Lachnospiraceae bacterium
CGGCGGATCGCAGAATTGCACATTGGAAAGCAGCTTCGCTGCTGTGCAATTCGCGCACGATTCCTCTTCGAGAATCGTGATTTACTCAAACGGACGTGTGATGTCCGGTACGCTGAACTGCCTACTGTTTCCTCTTCCAGGCCATGACCACGCTCTGCACGATGAGGAAGATGCAGAGCATCGCGGCCACCGTGATGCCGGTCCACCAGGCCTCGTCAAATCCGGCTGAAGCTACGATATTCTGAATCGTGCTGAGCGAGAGGACGCCGAACAGCGTGCCGATGACATTTCCGACGCCGCCGGTCAGCATCGTGCCTCCGATGATCGACGCGGCGATGGCGTTCATCTCCATGCCGCTCGCGTGAGATGCCGAACCGGAGCCGACGTGCATGAAATAGACGAAGCCGCCGATTCCCGCAAGCGTACTGCAGATCAGGTGCGACAGGAAGACGGTGCGCTTGACGTTGATGCCCAGCATCAGAGCGCTCTGGCGGTTTCCGCCGACCGCGTAAAAGTTCCGGCCCTGCTTCGTATAGCGGAGCATGATGAAGAAAACAAGGACCACGATCAATGCGATGAGGACGCCGATCTCGACGTAGGCATTGACAAAGACGCCTTTTTTGTTCACGGACCCGAGCCCCGGAATATAGACGCGGAAATCCTTCAGCGCTTTAAATGCTTCATTTTCAACGTTGAACGGTTTGGTGTTGACGATCGTCGTCATGCCGCGCGCAAAGAACATGCCGGCCAGAGAGACGATGAACGGCTGGATCTCCAGGTACGCCACGAGAAAGCCCTGCACGATGCCGTATGCGATGCCGATCGCGAGCGCGATCAGGACGGCTCCGAACACATTGCCGTTGTGGTAGTCCAGATAGACGGCGCCGCACATACTGACGAGAGCGGCCACTCCGCCGATCGAGATATCGATCCCGCCCGTGATCATGACAATGGTCATACCGCACGCGGACGTAAGAAGCGCCGCGTTATTGTTCAGGATGTTGCAGAATGTCTGCGGCTTCAAGAAGCCCTTCCCCTGGAAGATCATCGCAAACAGATACATCAGAAAGAACACGACGATCGTGATCGTAAGAAGCAGGTTTGTGTCGGAAATGCCCTTTATGCGGGATCCGATCCCTCCGTTCGATCCGGATGATTTCATATTACGCCGCCTCCTTTCCCGCTGTTCTCTTTTTGCTGATCTTTGAAAGCTTCTCCCTGACGGTCGGGGCCGAAAGCACGACCAGGGCGATGACGACCACGGCTTTGTAGGCCGGCAGCGCATCAGACTGGACCTTCAGCTTATAGAGCGTCGTCGTAAGGAACTGGATGACGTACGCGCCGAGGATCGAAGCCAGCATGTTAAACCGTCCGCCTCCGAGCGCATTGCCGCCGAGGGCCACCGCAAGGATCGCGTCCATCTCGATATTCTTCGCCACGACCGAGTAATTGATCGTCGAGATCCGGCTGACCTTGATCAGTCCGCAGACAGCCACGCACAGGCCAAGGATCACGAAGGTCAGGAACTTGATCAGAACCGGATTCATGCCGTTCAGCTTCGAGGCGCTCTCATTGATGCCGACGGACTGGACGCAGAGGCCGAGGGTTGTAAAGCGGAGCACCAGATGGATCACAACGACGCAGAGCACGGCGATGAAAAATGGCGTCGGAACAGGTATCCCCGGAATAATATTTCCGAAATACCCGAACTCGGGTTCTTTGATAATCGGCAGCTCGTTGTTGTTGATCCAGGCCGCGATGGACCGGCCCGCCGTAAAGAGGATCAGCGTCGCGACCATCGGCTGGATGCGGAAATAAGCCACGAGTATACCGTTGAACGCCCCGCAGAGCATCGCGGCCGCGCATCCGACGAGAAAGGCCAGAATGATCGGAGCCTGCATTTTTTCAGGATGCGAGTTGGAGCCGCAAAGGACTTTTAAGATCGCGGATCCGGCGATCGCGATCGTCGCTCCGACGCTGATGTCCTGTCCGCCGGATGCGGCCGTGACGAGCGTCATGCCGATCGCGAGAATCGCGAGCTCAGCCCCGTTATCGAGGATCGTGATCAGGTAGCCGGAAAGGACCGGGTTGCCCACGTTATTGGTCCCGAGGTTAATCCGGAAAAAGGACGGATCCAGGATCAGATTGAAGAGCGCGAGCGCGATCAGCGCAACGAGCGGGATTATGATCTGTTTCCGGAATAGATCCGTGATATGGAACGTTTTTTTCGCCGTATCTGCCATTTATACTTCCTCCCCGCCTGCAATCGTGCTCATGATCCTGCTCTGCGTCAGATCATCGCCTTCAAGTTCGCCGACCACCTGCCTGTCCCGCATCACCACAAGACGCGAACAGGTTCTCAGCATCTCGTCCGTTTCCGACGAGATGAAGGTGATGCTCTTCCCTTCCGATGCGAGTTTCAGCACAAGCTTCTGGATCTCGACTTTGGTTCCGACGTCGATGCCGCGCGTCGGCTCGTCCAGGATGAGGTAATCCGGGTTGGCAAGCAGCCATCTGGCCACGATCACCTTCTGCTGATTGCCGCCCGACAGCGACTTGACCGGCGTCTCCGTCGACGCGGTCTTGATATCGAGCAGCTTGATGTATTCATCCGCAAAGGCATACATCTGCGCCTTCGAGAACGGTTTGAAGAAGCCTTTCAGGGTCTGGAGCGCAAGCACGATGTTTTCCCTGACCGAAAGATCCCCGATGATGCCGTCCCGCTTCCGGTCTTCCGGAAGATAGGCGATGCCGTTTTTCATCGCGTCGATGGGCTTCGTGATCCTGACTTCTTTTCCGTCTTTTTTGACCTTGCCTCCCGTCACGCGGTCCGCTCCGAATATCGCGCGCACGCATTCGCTGCGGCCCGATCCGAGCAGTCCGGTAAATCCGTTGACTTCACCTTTTTTGATATGGAAGTCGAACGGCTTTATGCCCGCATTGCTGTGCAGGCCTTCGGCTTCATAAACGTAAGTGCCGCTGTTGTCCTCGTAGGCTTTCTGATCGCCCTTGATATCGGAGAGGTCGTCCATCTCCTTTCCGAGCATCTTGGAAACCAGCATCACGCGCGGAAGGTCTTTGATCTCATACTCGCCCACAAGCCGTCCGTCACGGAGGACCGTGATCTTGTCACAGACTTCATAGACCTGTTCCAGGAAGTGCGTGACAAAGATAATGCCGACGCCCTTCTCCTTCAGGCTTCTCATCATGCCGAACAGCTTCTGGACTTCCTGCTCGTCCAGCGAGGAAGTCGGCTCGTCCAGGATGAGGACCTTGCAGTCCATATCGACGGCGCGGCCGATCGCGATCATCTGCTGGACTGCGAGCGAGCAGCTGCCGAGCTGCTGTGTGGCTCTGGCCGGGATATCCAGCGATCTGAGGATCCGCTCCGTATCCGCGTTCAGCTTTTTCCAGTTCTGGCCGACGCCTTCCGTGCGGCCGATGAACATATTTTCAGCTACGGACAGATTCGGGCACAGCGTAATCTCCTGATACACGGTACTGATGCCGAGCCTCTGTGCTTCCTGGGGAGAATGAATCACGACCGGTTTGTCGTATCCTTTCAGCCAGGTTTCGCCTTCATCCTTGTCATACACGCCCGTGATCACCTTGATGAGGGTCGATTTGCCGGCTCCGTTTTCTCCCATCAGCGCATGGATTTCACCCTCGCAGAGGCGGAAGTCCACGCCCTGAAGCGCTTTCACTCCCGGGAAGCTCTTATGGATATTTTTCATTTCAAGTACGGAATGTTCTCTCACCGGTTTGTCACCTCTCTAAAGCATATGTCTGCTCATTCCGGAGATTTGCCCGCGGCAGATCCCGGCCGTCTTTATATCATAGGGAACGAAGTTTCCTCTGATATCAAAAACGGCGCGGCGGACGTACTCCATGCGCCCGCCGCGCCTTGTCA
>CACXFK010000250.1 GCA_902766945.1 uncultured Lachnospiraceae bacterium
AAATCTATGCTTGCCAATCTGCAGGATGTGCTGCTCCCGGCTGAACAGGGAAAATATTGTGTCGGACACTTCAACGTCGTATCTCTGGAAATGGCGCGCGGGGTCATCGAGGCGGCTGAGGAAGCGGATACGCCCGTGATCCTGGGGATCGAAGAGAAGCAGCTTCCCATCTGCCCTCCGGAGGTCTTTGCCTCCTTCGTGGTTCCGATGGCGCGGCGCGCATCCGTGCCTGTCGTCGTTCACTTTGACAGAGGACAGACGTTTAACCGCTGCATAGAGGCTCTGAAGCTCGGCTTTACTTCCGTCAACCTGGACTGCTCCAGGGATTCGCTCGAGATCAATGAAGCAAAGGTCGCCGAGATGGCCAGAACCGCGCACGCTTTCGGCGCAACCGTTGAGGCGGAGCTCGGGTATACGCCCTCGGCCGCTGAGATCGCAGAGGGAATGACGGCGGATTATTTTACCGATCCGAAGCAGACGGCGGACTATGTGGCCAAGACAGGGGCTGACGCGCTTGCGATCTCGGTCGGCACGGCCCACGGCGTCTATAAAGTACAGCCGAAGCTCGATTATGACCGGATCAGGGCCATCACGGAAGCTGTCGACGTGCCCCTCGTCCTGCACGGAGGTTCGGGCCTTTCGGACAGCGCGATCCGCGAAGCGATCACGAGCGGCATTTCCAAGATCGACATCTTCACGGACATCGACATCGCCTGCTGCCAGGGCGCAATCCAGGCCGTCAATGACGGCGTCCATCTTCAGAGCGCGGTGAGCCCTTACCAGGTCCATGCCGTAAAGGCCGTGGCTGCTGAGAAGATCAGGCTCTTCCTGAACCGCTGATGAGGGCGGTTTTCGGAGAAACAGAGACAAAAAGAACGAGACACAAAAAAGAACGCACCGGCAGGCGCGTTCTTTTTGATTGACAGCAGGCATTACCTGATCGTGCAGATCCATCCCTCGGGCGGAGTGATGCGGCCCATCTGGATGCCGGTAAGCGTGTCGTAGAGTTCTTTCGTCTTCGGTCCCATCTCGGCCATGCCGCTCGGGAAGCAGACCTCCTCGGTGCCGTTCACGATCTTGCCGACCGGCGAGATGACGGCGGCCGTTCCGCAAAGTCCGCATTCCTCGAATTCGGGGAGCTCGGTGAGCGGGATGTCCCTCTCCTCGACTTCCATGCCGAGATAATGCTCCGCGACGTACTCGAGTGAGCGGCGCGTGATGGAGGGAAGGATGGACGGGGACTTGACGGTGACGAACTTGTTTCCTTTGATGAAGATGATGTTCGCGCCGCCTGTTTCCTCAACCTTGGTACGGGTGGCAGAATCCGGATACAGATTTTCGTCGAAGCCCTGAGCGTGTGCCTGGACGATGGCGTGCAGGCTCATCGCGTAATTCAGTCCGGCTTTGATATGACCGGTTCCGCGCGGCGCGGCGCGGTCGAAATCAGCGATCTTGATCGTGAGCGGCTTGGCACCGCCCTTGAAGTACGGGCCGACCGGCGTCGTCAGGATGCGGAACTGATATTCCTCTGCGGGCTTGACGCCGATGACGGCGCTTGAGCCGAACATATACGGACGGATGTACAGCGTGGCCCCTGACCCGTAAGGCGGAACCCAGTCTTCATTTGCCAGGACCACTTCTTTTACGGCGTCCACAAAGCGGTCTTCCGGAAATACGGGCATCTCAAGCCGTCTCGCTGAATCCGCCATGCGGGAGGCGTTGAGGTCGGGGCGGAACGCGACGATGCGGCCGTCCTCCGTGGTGTAGGCTTTCAGGCCCTCAAATACGCTCTGCGAATACTGCAGGACGCCGGCGCACTCGGAGATGGTGACGGTGTGATCCGCTGTGAGGCGGCCGTCGTCCCAGCTTCCGTTTTTATAATCGGAAACATAGCTTTTGGCCGTTTCGAGATAGCCGAACCCGAGATTACCCCAGTCGATGTTCTGTTTGCTCATAATTGCCCTCCCATATATACTAACTTTTCCCAATTTTAGACCTTCCGGATTCATTGTGCAACAAAGAATCCTTTTCCCGGGCCGTTTTTTATTTTCTGGCGTACTTTTTTATATAGTAGACGTAGCCGGCAAATGCCGCGATCGTCACGCCGACCGACACCAGCCCGAGCACGGGGTACTGTTTCGAGAGAAAGATAAGGACCAGCTCGTCGATGAGCAGCACCGTGCAGAAGACCAGGCAGGCCCGGTCGAATTTCGTCCGGTCATACTCTTTATAAACATCCGTGTTCCGGCCGCCGGAAAACAGATTCATCAGCTGCTCGCCGTGCCCGGTGAGCAGCATCACGATAAAGACGGCCAGACAGACCGTGATGATGATATCAAAAGTACGGAACATGAGACACCTCCTCAAACTGTTTCATATAAGTATAGCACAAATTGCCGTTCCGGCAGAAGAAATTAGGGATCTTTCCGGGAGCGGCCCGAAGAACGCGGTTGCCCGGGAGGCGGGATGCCGTATATAATAAACTTCAGGCAAATCTGCCGGAAAAGGACGTATGTATGGCAAGAACACTGGAACGGGCTCAGCTCATCGAGAGAAGCATCATCAAGAAATACCGCGAGGAACTGTGGCATCCCTTTATCGACGCGGTCAACCGGTATCAGCTCATTTCGCGCGGCGACCGGATCGCGGTCTGCATCTCGGGAGGAAAAGACTCCATGCTGATGGCGAAGCTGATGCAGGAGCTTGAGAGACACGGCAACGTGCCCTTTACCAACATTTTTCTCGTCATGGATCCGGGCTACAACCCGGCAAACAGAAAGAAGATCGAGGAAAATGCCGCGCTTATGAAGATTCCGGTGCAGTTCTTCGAATCGGACATTTTCGAGGTGGCCAACCGCCAGGATCACAGCCCTTGCTATCTCTGCGCGAAGATGCGGCGCGGTTTCCTGTACAGCCGCGCCAAAGCGCTCGGCTGCAACAAGATCGCCCTCGGGCACCATTTTGACGACGTCATCGAGACGACCGTCATGAGCATGTTCTACAGCTCCCAGATCAGGGCGATGCTGCCCAAGCTGCACAGCGACCACTTCGAAGGGATGGAACTCATCCGGCCGCTCTACGAGGTGCACGAGTCCGATATCCTTGCGTGGAAGCGCTACAACGGACTGGATTTTCTGCAGTGCGCCTGCCGGTTTACCGAGCGGGCTGAGGCGGATAAGGATGAGGTTCCGGGCGGCGGATCAAAGCGGCGGGAGATCAAGGAACTGATCCGGACGCTGAAAAAGGAGACGCCGGATCTGGATCAGAGCATCTTTAACAGCCTGCATTCCGTATGCCTCGACACGATGCCGGGGTGGGAATCAGAGGGTGAGAAACATTCGTTCCTGGACCGGTATGACCGCGTGAAGCAAGGCAGCGAACCTGTCAGTGAATGAAGCGCCTTTTGAGGCGGCGGACCCGGCTTGTACATGAAGTGTCCTTTGCGGCGGCGGAGAGAGCGCGCCATAGAGCTATATGAAATAGAATCGGAGGGATCCTATGGAAAATCTTGCAAAATACATTGACCACACGCTTTTAAAACCTGATGCGACCGAGGCGGACATCCGCAGAGTGTGCGGGGAGGCCGCGGAGTATCATTTCGCCAGTGTCTGCGTCAACCCGTCCTATATCGCACTGGCAGCGGAACTGCTTGAGGGAAGCGGCGTGACGCCCTGCTGCGTCATCGCGTTTCCGCTCGGGGCGACAATGCCCGCGGCCAAGGCTGCCGAGACGGCTCAGGCCGTGCTCGACGGCGCAAAGGAAGTGGACATGGTGATCAATATAGGCGCCGTAAAAAGCGGCAGGTGGAATCTGGTCCGGCGCGATATCGAAGGCGTCGTGGCGGCTGCCGGAGGGCGCGCGCTCGTGAAGGTCATCATTGAGACCTGTCTCCTGACCGATGAAGAAAAAGTGAAAGCCTGCCTTGCGGCGAAGGAGGCGGGGGCTGATTTCGTCAAAACGTCTACCGGCTTTTCGACCGGCGGAGCAACCGCGGACGACGTCCGTCTGATGCGCGAAACCGTCGGCCCGGAGATGGGCGTCAAGGCATCCGGCGGCATCCGGACGCGCGAGGACTGCATCCGCATGATTGAGGCCGGTGCAACCCGCATCGGGGCCAGCGCCGGCATTCAGATCGTGAGCGGCTGATCCGCTCCTGATTTCATAAAGTAGGAGAGGGGCTCAGCCTTCGGACGGATCGAAGCGGAAGTCCCCGCTTTTTCCGCCTGATTTGCGGATCAGGTGAATGTCACCGATCACCATGCGCTTGTCGATGGCTTTGCACATGTCGTAGATCGTAAGAAGCGCGACGGACACCCCGGTGAGCGCCTCCATTTCCACGCCGGTCCGGCCGTGATTCCGGACCGTGCAGACTGCGCGGATGGACGGCTGTTCCCCGTCCTTATCTCCTGAACAGGTGAACTCGATCCCGCAGGACGTGAGCGGGAGCAGGTGGCAGAGAGGAATCAGTTCGCTGGTCCGCTTTGCCGCCATGATGCCGGAAAGCCGCGCGGTGCCGAGTACGTCGCCTTTCTTTGCCGTGCCGTTTTTCACGGCCGCAAGGACGTCCGGGCTGACGTTTATGGTCCCTTCCGCGGAGGCCTCCCTGTCCGTTTCCTCTTTTCCGGTCACGTCCACCATGCGGGCGCGGCCCTGACTGTCAAAATGCGTCAGCATTTGGCGGGGCGCGTCGGTTATTTCGCTTAATCGTCCGTCCATCTTTTCTTCCTCCCTTCGGACTTGCTGCCTATATCTTATCATTTTTTCGGCGCGGCGTTCATCATTTTGCTTAAAAACCGGACGGCGGCGCCCCTTTGCGTCCGTGGGACGGGGGAGATTCCTGCGCCTTCGGGCATGCGGGTGTGCTACAATAGAGGCATCCGTGTACCATAAAGGAGATGCATTTTAAGCAGCAGGAGTTGGAAAATGAATCTGTATGAAGCTGTCTATCAGCGTCATTCCGTAAGAAAATATAAGATGGAAGCGATCGATCCGGAGCGCCTCTCGAAGATCGGTGCGTTCTATGAGCAGATCGAACCGCTTTTCCCGGGGATCGAGACCGAGATCGGAATCAAGGAAAATGTCGCCGGCAAACACATCTGCCGCGGCTTTTTCGGCGTGACGGCGCCGTATTACCTGACGGTTTATTCCGAGAAGCGCGACCGGGCCGAGATGAATGCCGGCTATCTGTGCGAGCAGATCAGCCTGTATATGCTGACGCTCGGGATCGGAAGCTGCTATCTGGGCGCTTCCATACCGGCGGGCACCCCGAAGGTGCGGAGCGATAAGGCACTCGTGATCTCGATGGCATTCGGCATCCCGGCGGGGCGGCTTACGCGCCGCAGCGAGGACGCGAAGCGGCTGCCCGTGAAAGAACTGTGCGTATACAAGGATCCGCCGACCCGCTGGATGACGCAGGTGATCGAGGCGGCCAGGCTGGCCCCGTCCTCGATGAACCGGCAGCCGTGGCGGTTTGTGGCGGCACAGAACCGCATCCACATTTTCTCGAAAAAAGACGGCATGGATAAGCCGAAGAAATGGGATGAGTTCAATTTCGGCGTCATGTTCGCGCATATCGCGATTGCGTCAGAAGAGCTGTGGCTTGACGTGGACCTGATCAAGCTGGAGAACATCAGCCAGAAGAACTTCCGGAGCAACCAGTACGTGCTGAGCGCCATCGTCAGGGAGCAGGAACAGGAACGGGAGCAGAAAACGGAGCAGAA
>CACXFK010000251.1 GCA_902766945.1 uncultured Lachnospiraceae bacterium
ACTAGCCCAGGCATGGAGCATTAGCTCAGGTGGTAGAGCACTTGACTTTTAATCAAGTTGTCCGGGGTTCGAGTCCCCGATGCTTCATTTCACGTTCGGAGTTCTCCGAACGTGCTTTATTTTTTTCATGCGGTTATGGCGGAATTGGCAGACGCGGCAGATTTAGGTTCTGTTGTTTTTCGACGTGCAGGTTCAAGTCCTGTTAACCGCAGTTCTGTTAGTATCCCACACAGGAAATCCATATTATGACAAGAGAACAGTATCTTTCGATTCATGTCAGCGACCTTCGTTCGCTGGCCAAATCGCGCGGCATAAAAAAGACGTCCGCGATGAAAAAGAGCGAACTCATCGAAGCCATGCTGGAACTGGACGCCGGTGATGCGCAGAGTGACGAACTGAAAGCGGAGACCGCCGGCGCATCGGCCGGGGCGGAGCATGCTCATGAGGACGTGTCCGGGGACGCCGCGCAGCATGAAGGCGCTGCCCCTGAGAGGAAAAACGGGGAAAGCGGCCGCAAAGGCGCGGATGCCCGCAAGAGGGCGGAAGGGCATAAAAATACGGAAACCCGCAAGAACGCGGGAAGCCGCAAGAGCCCGGACGGCCGCAAAAAGGCGGACAGCCGTAAGAGTACGGATGCCCGGAAAAACGCGGAAGGCAGGAAAACGCAAAGGACCTCCGAGAGCCGCAGACAGGCTCCGGACGGAGAGGAACCGGCTGTGTCCGCGCCGCCATCTGCTGCACCGGAGGACATAAAGGCTCCTGAGATGCCGGAGAGCAGTGTCCCGGCAGTCCGGGAAACGGCTCTTCCGGTCCGTGAGATGCAGACGGAAGAGATTCCGGAAACGGCGGAAGAGAGAGCTACGGCGCCGTCCCGTCCCATGCAGGAAGGCAAGGTCACCCGCGGCATTCTGGAAGTGATGCAGGACGGATTCGGGTTCCTGAGAAGCGATAATTTCCTTCCGGGTGAGGATGATATCTACGTCTCTCCCTCACAGATCCGCCGGTTCAATCTGAAGACAGGCGATATGATCACCGGTCATATCCGGGACAAGGCGCAGGGCGAGAAGTACGGGGCGCTTCTGTACGTCTCGAAGGTCAATGACCGGCCGGCCGATGAAGCCCGCAGACGCAGTGTGTTTGAACATATGACCCCTGTGTTCCCGAACGAGCGCATCCGACTCGAGCGGCCGGACGGCTCGCGCGCGACCCGGATCGTGGACCTGATCAGCCCGATCGGAAAGGGACAGCGCGGCATGATCGTCTCCCCGCCGAAAGCAGGAAAGACGACGCTTTTAAAAGACATCGCCAAGTCGATCCTCGCTGGGGATCCGGACGCGAATCTGATCATTCTCCTCATCGACGAGAGACCGGAAGAAGTGACGGATATGAAAGAATCCGTGCACGGAACGAACGTCGAGATCATTTACTCGACCTTTGACGAGCTTCCCGAGCATCACCGCAGGGTCTCCGAGATGGTGATCGAGCGGGCCAAGCGGCTGGTCGAACATCATGAGGATGTCGTCATTTTACTGGATTCGATCACGCGCCTTACGCGCGCGTACAACATCCTCGTGCCCCAGAGCGGGCGGACGCTGTCCGGCGGACTTGATCCGACCGCGCTGTATATGCCGAAGCGCTTTTTCGGCGCGGCCCGGAATATGCGCGAGGGCGGCTCTCTGACGATCCTTGCGACGGCCCTCGTCGATACCGGCAGCAAGATGGACGACGTCGTCTACGAGGAGTTCAAGGGCACGGGCAACATGGAACTGATTCTCGACAGGAAGCTGCAGGAGAGACGCATTTTCCCGGCGATCGACATCGTGAAGTCGGGAACCCGGAGAGACGACCTCCTTCTGAGCGCGAAGGAACTTAGAGCGCTTGACATCATGCACAGACGCATGAACGGACTGAAAGCGGAGGAAGCCGTCGAACAGATCCTGAACGCCTTTGCGTACTACCCGACCAACGAGCAGGTTGTCGGGGCGATCCTCCAGAAGTGGCAGCCGGGCTGAGCGGGAAAAACGCACTTGCAAACAGTGATGTAGTATGATAAGATAAATGTCGCTGTTTTTGAAAACATGATTCCGATATCAATGAAACAAATAATAGATGATTAGAGGTGAGAGGCAATGAAGGAAGGTATCCATCCGAACTATAATCAGGCGACGGTGACTTGCAACTGCGGCAATACATTTACGGTCGGCTCCACAAAGAAGGAGATCCACGTAGAAATCTGCTCTAAGTGCCATCCGTTCTATACGGGGCAGCAGAAGGCAGCGCAGGCCCGCGGACGGATTGAGGCGTTCAACAAGAAGTATGGCGTCAAGACGGCTGCCGAAGCTTGATAAAGGGTTTGCTATTGACAGGGACGGGCCTATGCTCGTCCCTTTCTCAGTTTGTTTGAGGTTGCTTGTATGCAGAGAAATTCAGGTATCGGCGGACAGGCTGTGATCGAAGGCATTATGATGCGGAACGGGGGGACTTATTCGATCGCAGCGAGGAAGCCAAACGGCGAGATCGCGATTGAAGTAAAGCCTTATAAGAGCGTGATACCGGGCGAGACCGTCTGGAAAATCCCGCTTCTTCGGGGCGTCGTCTCCTTCATCGATTCCCTGGTGGTCGGCGTCACCTCTCTTATGTGGTCCGCGGACCAGGCTGTCGAGGATGAAGAGGAGGACAAGCCGAAAACGGCGGAAGAGCAGGCCAAGGATGAGCGCATGTGGAAGGTCCTCATGACGGGAACCGTGATTTTTTCCGTCGCGTTCTCCGTCGTTCTTTTTATGCTGCTCCCGTTTTTCCTGGCCGGCCTTCTGAGAAAGGCCGGGGCATCCGACGTCGTGATCAATCTCGTGGAAGCGGTGCTCCGTCTGGCCATCTTTCTTTGCTATATGGTGCTGATCTCCAGGATGAAGGATATCCAGCGCGTCTTCGCCTATCACGGCGCGGAACACAAGTGCATCAACTGCATCGAACACGATCTGGACCTGACCGTGGAAAACGTGATGAAGAGTTCCCGCCAGCACAGGCGGTGCGGGACCAGCTTCCTCCTGATCGTGATCTCCATCTCGATCGTCGTGTTCCTGATCCTGGGGCTTTTCGGCATCCGTTCAAAGCTCTGGAGGTTTCTGTGGAGACTGATCCTGATTCCGGTTATTGCCGGCATTTCCTATGAATTGCTCCGCTACGCGGGAAGCCACGACGGCCGGATCATCAATCAGCTGGTAAAGCCCGGGCTTGCCCTTCAAAAGCTTGTGACCCGCGAGCCGGACGAGCAGGAGTGCGAGGTTGCGATCAAGGCGATCGAGGCAGTATTTGACTGGAAAAAATGGCAGGGAAAAGCGTGACGCACAGTGAAATGGTGCGGATAGGCACCCGGCTGCTTGAAGAGGCGGGGATCCCCGCCGCGGCCTATGAAGCCAGGGAGCTTTATCTGAGAACGGCGGGGCTTTCCCTGTCGGACTACGCGCTCTGCCGCACGGAGGAAGCGGAAGCGGAGACGGCCCTCCGGTATGAAGAACGGATCAGGCGGCGCTCGGATCGGGAGCCGCTGCAGTATATTACCGGATTCGCGCCGTTTTACGGGCGCGATTTCCGTGTCGGGCCGGGCGTGCTGATCCCGCGGTTTGACACGGAGACGCTTGTATCCGCCGTCCTTCCGAAGCTGAAGGAAGGCATGCGGATTCTTGATCTGTGCACCGGCAGCGGCTGTGTGCTTATGACGCTCATCATGGAGGGCCCGGAAGGCCTTATAGGCACGGGAACCGATATCTCGGACGAGGCTCTCCGCTATGCGGGGCTGAACCGGGAACGCTTCGGACTTGGCGTGGACCTTTTAAAGAGCGATCTTTTTGAGTCGGTCAGCGGGCGCTATGACCTCATCACGGCCAATCCGCCCTATATCCGTACAGGCGAGATCGCGGCGCTTGACCGCGAGGTGCGGGATTATGAGCCGCATCTTGCACTTGACGGGGATGCGGACGGGCTGCGGTTCTACAGACGGATCTGTTCACTGGCAGGGCAGTTCCTGAAAGACGACGGATGGCTCGCATTTGAGACCGGATACGATGAGGCGGAGGATGTCGGAAAGTTGATGAAGGATGCCGGTTTTGCCGGGATCCGCGTGTTCAGGGATGAGGCAGGCCTTGAGAGGGCCGTAATCGGAGAAAGACATGTTTGACAAGCTGAATGCAATCCGGCACAGGCTGGAGGAGATCCTGAAGGAACTGTCCCGCCCTGAGACGCAGAGCGACGCCGCGCGCGTCACCGCGCTGATGAAGGAGCAGGCGCTCCTTATGCCGGTTGCGGAAACCTATGACCGCTATCTGAAGGCGGAAGAGCGGGAGCGCGAGAGCATGGAGCTGCTTCCGGACGAATCCGATCCGGAGATGCGGACGATGCTGCATGACGAGATCCGGGACGCCCGGCAGGAAAAGGAGGCGCTCACGGAGGAACTGAAGGTGCTGCTCCTTCCGCAGGACCCTGACGATATGCGCAGCGCCATCGTCGAGATCAGAGCCGGGGCGGGCGGCGATGAAGCGGCGCTTTTCGCCGCCGATCTGTACCGGATGTATGCCCGGTATGCGGACCGGAACGGCTGGAAATGCAGCATGATTTCGCTCAGTGAGAGCGGGATCGGCGGCTTCAAGGAGTGTACGTTCCAGATCGACGGAAATGGCGTATTTTCAAGACTGAAATATGAGAGCGGCACGCACCGCGTGCAGAGGATTCCGGTGACGGAGAGCGGCGGAAGGATTCACACGTCGACCGCGACGGTCGCCATCATGCCTGAGGCGGAGGAGGTCGATATCGAGATCGATCCGAAAGACTATAAGTTTGACGTCTTCCGCGCATCCGGCAACGGCGGGCAGTGCGTCAACACGACGGACTCGGCCGTCCGCCTGACGCATTTTCCAACGGGGATCGTGATCTCCTGCCAGGATGAAAAGTCCCAGATCAAAAACAAGGCGAAAGCACTGAAAGTCCTGCGCACCCGGCTGTATGACTTAAAACGCAGGGAAATGCAGGAAGAAAGAGCGGATCTTCGGAGAAGCCAGGTCGGAAGCGGAGACCGCTCCGAGAAGATCCGGACGTATAATTTCCCGCAGACGCGGGTGACGGACCACAGAATTCATCTGACAACGCACCGGATCGACAGCATCATGGACGGTGACCTTGACGAGTTAATCGATGCACTTGCGGCAAAAGACCGCGCGGATAAACTTCTCAGCGGAGGGGAGAGAGAATGAAAAAGACGGCACTGGTGATTATGGCGGCCGGGATCGGCAGCCGGTACGGAGGCGGGATCAAGCAGATGGAAAGCGTGGGTCCCGAAGGTGAAATCATCATGGATTATTCGATCCATGACGCGCTTGAGGCCGGATTCAATAAAGTGGTCTTTATAATCCGCAAAGATCTGGATGAGGATTTCAAGGCCGTCATCGGCAGGCGGATCGAGAAGGTGACCGAAGTGGCCTATGCGTATCAGGAGCTGACGGATCTGCCGGATGGCTTTCAGCTTCCGGAGGGCCGAACCAAGCCCTGGGGAACCGGTCAGGCGATCCTGGCTGCCAGAGACGTGATCCATGAGCCGTTCTGCGTGATCAACGCGGACGATTACTACGGAAAAGAGGGGTACCGCATCCTGCACGACGAACTGATCGCGTCGGAGGACCAGGGTCCGGACGCCGTGCAGCAGATCTCCATGGCGGCCTTTGTCCTCGGAAACACGCTTTCCGAGAACGGCGGCGTGACGAGGGGGATCGTCGATCTGTCCGAAGACGGCAGGCTCATAGGCATCCGCGAGACGAAGAACATCATCAAGACGGAGGACGGAGCGGCCGCGATGCGCGACGACGGAATCGAGACGCTCGACGCGTCCGGCCTCGTGTCGATGAACATGTGGGGACTCCAGCCTTCATTTCTGGAAGTGCTGAAGGAAGGCTTCCCGAAGTTCCTGAATGCTCTCGGCCCCGATGCGGCGACCAGGGAGTATCTGCTTCCGGATATCATAGACCGGATGGTGGCGGGCGGAAAGGCCGAAGTCAAGGTCTGCCGCACGGACGACGTCTGGTTCGGAGTGACCTACAGGGAAGACCGCGATGCGGTGAGAGCGTCGATTGCGGATCTGGTGCAGAAGGGGGTCTACAAGGCTCCGCTTTTTTCCTGATCCCGGCGGATCGCAGAATTGCACATTGGAAAGCAGCTTCGCTGCTGTGCAATTCGCGCACGATTCCTCTTCGAGAATCGTGATTTACT
>CACXFK010000252.1 GCA_902766945.1 uncultured Lachnospiraceae bacterium
GCGGATCGCAGAATTGCACATTGGAAAGCAGCTTCGCTGCTGTGCAATTCGCGCACGATTCCTCTTCGAGAATCGTGATTTACTCTTGCAAACGCAAAAACCTGAACGGATCCCCGTCCGAAAGAAAATGCATCATGTGGAGGGCACAGTTTCCCGCGACGCGTTCCTCCTTAAGGATCCGCTTCACTTCTTCTTTGTCCGCCATGACGACCTCGATCTCCTCGGAATCTTCGAGGTGCTGGTTCCGGATATCCCCTTCGGCGTATCCGTACACAATGGCACAGGCTTCATCCGTCAGCCCGTCCGTCATATAGTACGGCCGCTCATACATCGGGTCCACGTCAAGAGGCGTAAGGACCAGGCCGGTCTCTTCATAAACCTCCCGGACGGCCGCCTCGCGGTAGTTTTCGCCTTCCTCGACAAGCCCTGCCGGGAATTCATAGACGTATCCCCCGATCGGCCAGCGGAACTGGCGGATGAGGAGCACGTGATCCTTCTTTTCTCCGCAGATCACATACATGGCCACTCCGTCAGCGCGCGTACAGCCTCTTATGAGCTCCAGATCTTCTGTTTCCTTTGCCCGGGAAGCCAGGAAATATTTCCCGTGCCTTCCTGATTTCGTCACTGTGTCCAGCTCGAAAAAATTCAGGAATTTCGTGTGCGTCACCTGCGTAATCCTGCTGATCTCACCCATCTTTACTTCACCCCGTACCCTGTGCGGCATTTTTTATTCGCCGCCGTAATAGACGTCGTAATAATAATTCTCGTTGACCGTCTTGGAACCGGCCTGATAGACCGACTCATCGTACTCTTTCCCGTAGACCACGACTGCTTCGCCGACCTCGACGTTGTTGAAGATATCGTCCATGCACCAGTCAGGCGCGTTGACGCATCCGTGTGAGCCGTTGCTCAGCCAGATCTTCCCGCCGAAGTAATCCCTCCACGGGGCGTCATGAATTCCTTCTCCGGAGTTGAACGGAAGCCAGTAGCTGACCGGAGATTCATAGCCCTCCACATCGAGGTCGCCGAGCACGACTTCGGTCTCCTTTTTCTTGATCGCATAACAGCCGTGATAGGTGACGCTTCCGAATTTGGGCATGCCTGTCACGACATCGGTGTCGCAGACGCATACGCCGTCCTTGTACACCCAGAGATGCTGGTAATCGATGCTGACCTCGACATAATTCCCGCCGAGTCCGTGATTGGTGTTGTAAGGCGCCTCGTGGAAATAGCTTGCGTCGTACACGCCCGTGCTGTGGCTCGTGATCTTTTCCATCACATCGCGGCAGGTATCCTCTTCATCGAGCTCGAAACCGTAATCCCCGTACGGTTCGATCATCACGGTCCCGCCGTAGCTCGTCTGAAATTCAAAGGAGCTGCTGTAGGTATCATGCCGGTCCTTCCACTCAGACATCAGATCCGCCGTTTTTGCGTAGCTGAGCTCGACATGCTCACCGTCATCGCTGAGGAGCGACGCGATCACCGGTCCGTCCAGAACCTCCTCCGTGTCGCCGACCCGATAAGTCAGGCCGGCCGAAACCATGAAGGCATTCCATTCGTCCCGCCGCGTGATCAGATTCGCGTCATCCCTGTAGACAGAGGGCAGATCCTGTGCGGCCGTCAGATCGACCTCCGGTCGGGCGTTTAAAGCCGCGTCCATGATCAGATCCCTGGCTTCGCCGGTTCGGAGCATTGTTCCGGTTTTTTCCGGAACGATCACATATGAGCCGTCTTCGGAAACGGACAGATAGGCATCCTCAGGGGCCTCCATATCCTCTTCTTGAAGCATCGGCATGGCATCGAGACGGGATAAAAGCGCCGACTCGTCAAACCCGGTCTGCAGATCAACCCGGTACCGCTTCTCCCGGAACATGGCGCGAAGCCATGAAAGAGACGGCTGGGCTTTCAGACAAAGTTTTGCATTTGAGGCATCTTTGATCACAAGACCGATCTCGCCGCCGTCGATCGTTTCCTCCTGATTCTCCGGTCCGAGCACGGTCAGCGTATAGCCGTCCGCGACCTCCAAGAGCTTCTGCTTTGCCTCCTTCAGGGACATGCCGCTTACATCAATACCGTTCACGAAACTTTTCGGCTCAAAATGAAACGCATAGTGAACCGCGATCACCAGATACAATACGACAAGCGCCGCTGCGATCCCGATGAGAATTCTCTGTCTCCTGACTACGGCAATGCGGTCTTCGATATTCTGTTTTCCCTGATTTCTAGCTGTACTGCTCCTCATGTCGTATGACCGGCAGGCACCGGTTTCCTCTCATCCCTCAAAATACGCCGTAACAGACGTTTGATTTCCTATTCTTTAAAGCGCGCGCATAAGCCGGATATAAAACACAACGGCCCTGAACAGATTGTCCGTCGAGATGGACTCATTGATGCCGTGTACGGTCGCGCGCTCCTCCTTCGTCATCACCATCGGTGAAAAGCGGTACACATGATCGGTAAGTCCGGTATAGAACCGTGCGTCCGTCCCGCCGTTTAACTGATACGGAGCGACAATGGTATCCCTCCATGTCTCCGAAATCACACGTTTCAGCTTTCTGAAAGCGTCACAGTCCGTCTCGGAGACCGGCGACGGATTGGTGCCGGCGATGAGATCCACGCTCGCATCCGGATCCGTGATCACCTGCCTCAGATGCTCAGCCGCACTCTCCAGCGTGTCTCCGTACAAAAGCCTCACGTTGACGCCGAGCGCAGCGCGGTCCGGAAGCACGTTGAAAGCGGAATGGCCTTCGATCACCGTGACGGCAGCCGTTGAACGCACCATGGCATTGAAAGTAGGGCCGAGCACGCCAGCAGCGGCGCAGATCGCAGGTGCGGCAAGCTCCGGATGGGCAAAAAACGGCCTCTCCGGAAGAGGCACTTCACCGGACAGCGCCCGAAACATCTGAATCACCGGGGGAGACAGCGAAGCGGGGAACGGATGGTTCTCAATCTCAAGAGCCGCCGCTGCCAGCCTTCCGATCACCGTGTGACGGGGAGGGGTCGAGGCATGACCGCCGTTTCCTCCCTCTATCGAGATCATATAATTGGCGGTTCCCTTCTCGGCGATTCCGACCATCGCCGCCTGTTTCCGGACACCCGGAAGTCCTTCCGGTATCACGGAGCCGCCTTCATCCAGTATAAAATCGGGATGCACGCCCCTTGACTCAAGATAAGCAGCCAGTTCAGATGCACACGGCCCGCTCACTTCCTCTTCCCCTCCAAACGCAAGATAGAGGTCATGTTCCGGGACAAAGCCGCTCTCTGTAAGAAAGGACGCCGCCTCCATGACGGCACACAGCGTGGATTTTGTGTCAAGCGTTCCGCGGCCGTAGATACGGCCCTCATGCAAAACGGCGCCGAACGGATCAAACGCCCACGCGCTCTCATCGGCGGACACCACATCGTAGTGTGCCATAAGAACCGACTCGGATCCGGGCTGTCTCCCGGGGATATGAATCAGGATCCCCCTGCGGCCGACAAGAAATGCGTCGTACTTTGCGAAAACCGCCGGATACAGTGCCTTCAGCGTTGCTCTGAACTGTGCAAAGACCGCCTCCTCCGATTTCCCGGGCGAGTCGGTCGAGATTGTTTTCAAACGGATCATGGTTCTGAACCGTTCCAGTATCCCGCTTTTTTTCAGTTTCATCCCCTCAGTCCTATATCTGTCCATACAGAATGTACTTTACTTTTTTTACCGGATACAGTCAAGCTTTTTCAGTAAATCACGATTCCCGCAGAGGAATCGTGCGCGAATTGCGCAGCGGCGAAGCTGCTCTCATTCACGGGGCAGATTCGCTTTACAGCAAATCTTATTTATGATACGATTTTGTAAAGTTTCAGCATATGCTTAATATGGTATCAATAACCACAACGGAGGTCCTATGGATTCTTATCTTCTCTTCACTGATTCGGCAGCAGATCTTCCTCAGAGCGCATTTGAGGAATATGATATACGCATCATCCCGATGGACTACATGTTAAACGGGAAGTCCGTCACATTTTATACAAACAGCCCCGACAGGGAAAAGCACTGCGACGAGCTCTATCAGCTGCTTCGTCAGGGAGCGGATGTACACACCTCGCAGATCACGCCCTACAATTATATCAAGGAATGGGAGCCGGTCCTTAAGGAAGGACATGATCTCCTGTACATCGCTTTCTCTTCCGGCATGTCCGCCACATATGAAAATGCAGTCGGCGCAGCGAAAATGCTGAAGGATGAGTATCCGGACCGGACCATCGAGGTCATCGATTCTCTTTCCGGCACCGGCGGCGAGGGCATTCTCACATACACGGCCGCACTCAACAGGGCGAAAGGCATGTCGCTCCGTGAAAATGCCGCCTGGATGAGAGAACACGCGGTCTTTATGTGCCACCGCTTCACGGTCGGCGACCTTGACTTCCTGCACCGCGGCGGCAGAGTTTCCGCAGCCGTTGCCGTGATCGGCGGCATGCTGAACATCAAACCGGTCCTGATCATAAATGACGAGGGAAAACTCGAGATGACGGGCAAATCCCGCGGCCTTAACGCCTCCCTGAAGTCAATGGTCCGCAGTATGAAGAACCAGTACGGCGTCGAAGGCGTTCCGGAGATCATCTACATCGTGCACTCCTCGCTTCCCGAAAAGGCCGCTGAGCTTAAGAACATGGTCCGGCTTGCCGTCGGCGACAAACCGACGATTGAAGTTTTAAATGAAACGCCGATCATCGGCGTCCACACCGGTCCCGAATTCTTTGCCGTCATTACATATGGGCGGCATCGCAAAGAGTCATGACACAGTTTTTCCATACTTTCGCTGTATGATACACATACAGGTATTTCTCTTTTAAGGATACTCATTCATAATTGATGGCGAAAGGAGAATCAACGTGAAAAAACGCAGTCTGGCCGTTCTTACGGCCGCTATGGTCAGTCTCCTCATAACCGGTGCCTCCTGCGCCTGTGCGGACGAGGCTCAGAGCGAGGCGGCTGATCTTTCGGAAGAAATGACGATTGATGCAGATGACGCGCCCGTCGTCGATCTCTCTTTTGACGAGGACACGATCGGCGATTTCATCGAGCTCGGTGCGTACAAAGGGCTGAAGATCGAAGCCGCTCCCGATACGCCGGCCGAGATGGGCATGACGGTCAACATCGACTTCACCGGGTCGATCGACGGCGAAGAGTTCGACGGCGGTTCCGCCGAGGATTTCGAACTGCTCCTCGGGTCCGGCAGCTTTATCGATAACTTTGAAGATCAGCTGGTCGGACACAAGGCAGGCGAAACGGTCGACGTGACCGTGACGTTCCCTGAAGACTACGGCAGCGAAGAACTGGCCGGAAAAAAAGCCCTGTTTAAATGCAGGATCAATTCCGTCTGTTATCAGTCTGTCGATGTCGCTTATGCTCAGTTCCTCGACAGCTGCAAGGTCAGGCAGTATCCGAAGGATCTGGTTGACAAATGGTCCGATTTATATCTTGATCTCTACAGCAGTTATGTGGATACGGAAGCGGACGCTTCCAAGAAAGAGATCCTTGACGCCTTTGGCCTGAGCGAATCCTATTTTGACGGGATTGTGCTGAACGCAGTCAAAGAGCTTATGGCGGAGCAGGCGGTACTGACCGCTGAGAACATCTCACGGGAAAGTGACGAGTATCAGGACGCGCTCGAACAATACATCATCAAAAGCGGCTACGACTCGGTCGATGACGCACTCGATATGGGCGTCACACCGGAAGAGATCGAGCACGCAGGGGATATGAGAGCGGTCATGGATCTTCTGATCCGCTACGAGGCGTCGTAAAGCAAACAGCCCGGGAGGAAGC
>CACXFK010000253.1 GCA_902766945.1 uncultured Lachnospiraceae bacterium
AATGGCTCGGCAGTGAATGGCAGACCGTATTCACGAAAGCCAATGAACGTCTCGCCTTCGATCCCGGCGACAACCCTGACGGAACGGAGGTCACCTGCCGGATCAAGCATTTGACGGATATGCACCTCTTCCACAGAGACTGCTATTATACCAGTAAACCTGAAGGCGTTGACGCTGTGCCGTGCGAGGCATTTACAAGAACCATCGACGGTCAGTCCTATACATTTAATTATAAGATCCGCTACGAGACCTATTATGAGGAGTATCATACGCTGAACGTCGCCATCGGCCAGGAGGCCTATGGATTCAAACTGGCGGACGCGGATGGTTTCGTTAACGGAGCAGATGGGAACCATGCAAGTAATGGGTACGACAACTGGCAGAAGCGGTATGAGAATCCTGTGGAGGTCGCCAATCCGAACGAATGGGGCCAGACCACCTGGAAATACTACTTCAAGGGCGGAAAGAACAACGGTTTCCAGCCAATCAACAATTACTGGATCCCGACGCAGCACGCGCTGAAGTTCGATCCCCAGTGCAATGATCCCGATAACGATCCTGTCATCGCGAATGAGAACTTGGTATACGGCACTCCCCTTGCGGAGTATGTTCCGGAGCAATACTCTGTTTCGGAACCGACATCACGTAAGATCGACGGTGTCGAAAGTAATTTCGCCGGCTGGTATGAGGATCCGGCCTGCAGCGGCGAACAGGTAGACTTCTCCAGTCTGACGATGCCTGCGCGTGATGTGACCTACTATGCCAAATGGGTGCCAAAGAAGCACGAGGTCATCTATCATCTGGAGAACGGTGAGGAACCGGTGCGGTTCTTTGTTCCGCATAATCATCAGATCGACATTGTCAGCCAGCGCCCGAATTCGGTGAGCTATGGGGAGCATGAGTTCCTCGGCTGGATGACGGAGCGTGACGGCTATGAGGCGTTTGACTTCGGTCAGCGCATTACGAAGGATACTGAGATCTACGCTGTATGGCATCTGCCGACCAACTACCGGGTGGAATACAGGGCCGGGGACAACGGCGAGCTGTCCGAGGATCTTCTGAAGCATCTGGTGGTCGTCGAGGATGAAAACCACGTCAAGCATTACGAGACCCATGACTACGCACCGGGCGCAACGGCGGCGATCCGCGGCGTCTGCGATCCGGATGAAGGATATGTGTTTACCGGATGGAAGATCGCCGGTGAAGGCAAGCTGATGAAGAGCGGCACCTTCGGCATCACAGAGGAGAATGATGCGGCAGACGGAAAAGATGACTATGTCATCGTACTGATCGCCCAGTACGATAAGATCGAGCCGAAGAAGACCATCGTCACATACCACTCCAATTTCCCGGACGGAACGCCGGACAAGTCCTCAACGGTAGAAGGACAGACCATCAACGGCGAGTTCCTGATCGACAAGAATAATGTAGATCTGGACTTCATTCCGACGGAGAACTACAGGTTCCTGCGTTGGTCCAACCAGGGAGACAACTATGCACAGAGAAGGTCGTTCCGCGCGAAAGGCGCTTCTGAGCAGCGTCTCTACTTCGAAGTGGGTGAGACCGTCGGTACAGGGGAAAAGGATAACGACCTGTACGCCGTCTGGGAGATCGTCGAGGAACCGACCCAGCCGGATCAGCCGACACAGCCGGATCAGCCGACCCAGCCGGATCAGCCGACCCAGCCGGATCAGCCGACTCAGCCGGACCAGCCGACACAGCCGGATCAGCCGACCGAGCCGGACCAGCCGACCCAGCCGGACCAGCCGACCCAGCCGGATCCAGACGATGACGAAGGGACAACAGACGATTCATCCGATAAGGACAAGAAAAAGGGCAACGGCACCAGAACCGGTGACGATGACCCGCTCGGCATCTGGATCGCATCCGGGATCCTGTCCATGGCAGGACTGTGCGTGATCGCAGTCGACAGAAGGCGTCGCCGCAACGACAACTAAATGAGCTGAACAGATATGTATAGAGAAGGACTTCTGCGTTGAACTGCAGAAGTCCTTATATTATAATGCACTTGAGTTATTGTCATGTGTTCTTCCTATTGAGAAATGGAAAAGCCATGAAACTGAATACAAACGACCATCGCCTCCGGACGCCATTTCAAGGTATCCGGGTCGCTTTCCGGCGAGGTGCCGGATGACGCCAGCCTCAAGGTGATGCTTCTGGATGCAGAAGGACAGGAGGTGCACTGCGCGGCAACGGATCAGAAGGGGACCGATCGTCTGATTCCCTCTGTCGTCGGAGGCGACATTACGGTGTTTGCCAAAGATACCGATTTCTCTGAGGTGGCATACTCGGCTCCCGAGATGGCTGTTGCCGACACGCAGGACCCTGAAGCCTCCGCCCATGACGCCACCGTGAAATGCGTTTATACGGACACAGATTTCTACGCACTCATCGTATCGGCCACGGATACGGAACATGGTCTGGCTGAAGCGGACGGATACGAACTGGTCGACCACGAAGGAAACCCCTATGACGCTCTGTCCGAAGGCAAGTACACCATATACATGAAGGTGCAGGTCAAGGGCGACTCCATCTACAAGCCCTTGAAGAAGACGGTCAGGTTCCGCGTGACCGTGAAGTAAAGGAGAACATTCATGATAGAAAACTTCTTTTATGGAGGGGTCACTCCAGACGGTTACGCAACACAGCTTGCGCAGCTCATCAACGGCAAGGAATACTACACCTATATTCTGAAAGGCGGGCCGGGAACAGGAAAGTCCCGGATGATGGAGAAGATCGCGAAGCGATACGAAGAAACCGAAAACGTGACGTGCTTCTACTGTTCAGCGGATCCGGATTCTTTGGATGCCGTGATGCTGCACACATCAAAGGTGATCGTCGTCGACGGAACGCCGCCGCACGTATCCGAGCCGCGGTTTCCCGGCGTATGCCAGGAGATCGTCGATCTCGGGCAGTACTGGGATAAGGCTGTTCTTAAGGAAAACCGCGAGAAGATCATCCGGGCGAGTGAACTGAACAAGTCGATGCTGGCCGGCGCGGCAAATTACAACAGGGCGCTGGGCCTGATCGTCGATGATACATATGCCTGCGCGGAAGGATTCGCTGACCGGCAGAGGATCGAAGAAGCAGCGCGGAGCTTTTGCGAAAGACTGTTTCAAGACCGCGAAAGAAAAGCCGGCAGAGGGAAGCAGACCCTTCGCCAGCTCTCCGCCATGACAAGATACGGATATACGACGCAGCCGGATGCGGCCGGAACCTGCCGCAAGCTCTACCTGCTGGAGGACAGGCTGTTCGCTGCCTCCAGCATGTTCATTGAATCTGCCGCAGCGCGGATAAACGAGTATGGATACGATACGAAGCTGTCTCCGTGTCTTCTTTCCGGAAGACCCATCAGCGAGCATCTTCTGATCGATGAGATCGGCATCGCGCTGATGACATCGAATCCTCTGACGCAGATCACGAATGCGAAGGCTGAGCATATCGATTGTTCCGTATTCTACGATATAGACCGGATGCAGCCATACGAGAAGCATTTTGCGGCAAATCATGCATTGATGGATACGATCGCGGATGCGACGCGTGAGATGTTTGACGATGCAAAACGTGTTCATGATGAAATGGAGGAACATTATATCAGCGCGATGGATCATGACGCGCTGGACAGCGTTTGCGAAAGGATCTGCGAAGAAATAGAGCGAAGAGGAGAATAATTACATGGACGTATATACGAGATGTTCCAACTATGCGACTGACACATGTCCATGCATTTTAGCCGAGCAGGGGAAGTGCATCGAATGCTCCATGTGCCGCGGCGAAGATTACTGCACGTGTTCCGATACGGTTTCCTACTGCATTCACCAGGAGCTGATCAATCGCGGAGGCAGAGCAAAGCAGCCGCACCGCAGCATGCGCTGTGAAGTCAGGTACGTGAAGGAATATGACGAAGTGTTCCGGTTTATCCGGATCGCCGTTCCGAACCCCGGCGACTACAAGAAGCTGGGAGCGTACGTTTTTGTCCGTACGAATGAGAATCCGTTCTTTGACGTGCCGATATCGGTTTTGTATGAGGACTACGACAGCGGCACCATCGGCCTGCTCATACAGATGGTGGGCATCAAAACAGAGTGCTTCCGGTCCGTCAGGGCGGGAGATCACATTTACGTGCGCGGACCTTACTATAACGGTGTGCAGGGCCGAAGCCCAGTGGCGCACCTGCACGACAGCAGGGCCGCCGTGATCTGCAGGGGCATTGGCTTTATCCCTTCTCTGCACGTGATCGGAGCGCTGTGGCAGAACAACAACGAGGTCGATGTCTATCTCGATTGGGGCAGATCCGGCAGGCAGGTGCTGGGA
>CACXFK010000254.1 GCA_902766945.1 uncultured Lachnospiraceae bacterium
AGTATGTTTACAGCCTCATCATAGCACCTGCCGCATAAAAATCAATAGGAAAACAAAAAATTTTTAAGGCTAACTAACATTTTATCAGTTTGTTGCATTTACCCATTGATGATGTTACACTTTATGGTTAAGAAAGCCGCAAAAAATAAGCTTTCACAGCATGTCAAATCATATAGACGGAGGTTTTGTCCATGATCGATTTAACAATCAATGCTGCCGGTCGCGCGCACAATATCGAGAGAGCCCGTGAGCGCAATATCATCATCCCCACTCTCGAGGAAATGCAGCATCCCGAGATGATTCCCGAGAAGATCAAACAGCAGCTCACGCAGGTCGGGTTGTGGGACGTCAACCCGCTGAATCTCTTCCGCATCACCTGGAAGAACGAGCGCAAGGAATTCGGCGGACTCTTCGGCGGACCGAACTATATCGTACTGCCTTCGGAGCTGACCGGGGTCAAGGCGAAAATCATGCTGATGGTCGGCAAGTATTTTCCGACCGGCTGCCACAAAGTCGGCGCTTCCTTCGGCTGCCTCGTGCCGCCTCTCGTAACCGGTCAGTTTGACTCCTCCTATCACAAAGCCGTCTGGCCTTCAACCGGCAATTACTGCCGCGGCGGCGCTTTCAATTCCAAACTGCTCAGCTGTTATTCCATCGCGATCCTTCCGGAAGGCATGAGCCGCGAACGGTTTGAGTGGCTTGAGACAATTGCCAGCGAGATCATCGCCACACCGGGCAGCGAGTCCAACGTCAAGGAGATCTTTGACAAGACGCACGAGCTCTCCGCGCGCGAAGACTGCATGATCTTCAACCAGTTCGAAGAGATGGGCAATTATATGTGGCATTATCACGTCACCGGCAACGCCATCATGGAAGCGTTCAATGAGATCAAAGGCGACGGGGACTGCCTGGCCGGCGCGATTTTCACGTCCGGTTCCGCCGGGACCATGGCGGCAGGCGACCGCATAAAAGACCTCTGCCCGACGGCCAAGCTCGGCGTCGGTGAAGCGCTCCAGTGCCCGACGCTGCTCGACAACGGCTTCGGCGCGCACCGCATCGAAGGCATCGGTGACAAGCATGTGCCGTGGATCCACAACGTGAAGAACACGGATCTGGTCGTGGATATTGATGACGAAGACTCCCAGAAGGTCCTCCGCCTCTTCAACGAACCGGAAGGCCACGCGTATCTGAAGAGCATCGGCATTCCCGCGGAAACCGTCGACGCGCTCCCGCTCTTCGGTATCTCCGGCATCGCCAATATGCTCTGCGCGATCAAGATGGCCAAGTACTACGAGCTGACCGAGCACGACGTCGTGGCTTCCGTCATGACCGACTCCGCTTCGATGTATTCGTCCAGAGTGAAGGAACTCGAGGAAGAGGACGGCGCGTATACGCGTGAAATGGCGGCCGTCGATTTCCATACGCATATTCTCGGAGAAAAGACCGACAACATGCTTGAACTGACCTATCCGACCAGAAAGCGCGTCCACAACCTGAAGTACTACACATGGGTCGAGCAGCAGGGCAAGACTTCCGAAGAACTGAACGCGCTCTGGTACGACACAAAGAATACCTGGGACTCCGTCAAAGCCGACGCGGCCCGCGTCGATGAGATGATCCGCGAGTTCAATGAGGACACAGGGCTTCTGAAGAATCTTTAATGACGGATCTTTGCTATAAAAGAGAGTGAGGTTTTTTCATGAAACAGGTAATCGGTGCAAGATGCACCCTCTGCGGCTGCAGCGTCCCCGCGGATCCGGAAGTGACGGTCTGCCCGAAGTGCGGAGGCATCCTCGATATCGAATATGATTATGACTACATCCGCTCCAGGCTGACGAAGTACGAGCTCATGGACCGGACAGACCGGACGATGTGGCGCTATATGGAGTTCCTGCCCGTGGAAGGCATCGGCAAAACGCCGCGCCTCAGGGTTGGCGGTTCCCCGCTCTACAAAGCGGACCGCCTCGCTGCCGAGATCGGTCTTTCCGGAAATCTCTGGATCAAAGACGACGGACAGAATCCGACCGCCTCCCTGAAGGACCGCGCGTCCGCCATGGCGGTCGTGAAAGCGGAAGAAGCCGGCAAGACGATCATCGCTTGCTCTTCCACCGGCAATGCCGCCAGCTCGCTGGCCGGCAACGCCGCAGCCGCCGGTTTCAAGACCTATATCTTTGTTCCGTCCAGGGCTCCGAAAGGAAAAGTCGCCCAGCTGATGATGTTCGGCGCGACGGTGATCCTGGTCGAAGGCAGTTATGAGGACACCTTCCGTCTGTCAGCCGAAGCGATCGATCACTACGGCTGGTATAACCGGAACGCCGCGATCAATCCGTATCTGATGGAAGGCAAGAAGACGGTTTCGCTTGAGATCGCCGAGCAGCTCGGTTTCGAGATGCCTGATTACGTCGCGATCTCGGTCGGCGACGGCTGCACGATCGCAGGCGTCTGGAAGGGCTTCAAGGATCTCTATGCCGCGGGCTTTATCCGCACGCTGCCCCGCCTGATCTCGGTACAGGCGAAAGGCTGCTGCCCGATCAACACCGCCGCGGCCGCGCATACGATGGACTGGGTGCCCCAGGAGGAAAACACTATGGCCGATTCGATCGCGGTCGGCGTGCCCAGGAATCCGGTCAAGGCGCTCCGCGCAATTGAGGAATCAAACGGCATCACCGTCAATGTGAGCGACGAGGAAATCATGGCCGCGATGCGGCTTCTCGGACGCACGCAGGGCATCTTCGCGGAACCGGCCGGCGCGACCGGCACGGCCGGACTTAAGAAAGCGGTCGAGTCGGGACTGATTGAAAAAGGCGCCTCGGTCGTCTCGGTTGTCACAGGGAACGGGCTGAAGGACGTCGCCAATGCGATCAAGGCAGCCGGCGAACCGGTTTCGCTGCCGCCCCGTATGGACAAGCTGCTTGAGGTGCTCGGGTGAAGCTGAAGCGCCGCACATCTGAAAAACAGGAAGGAACTAAAAAGACTGCCGGCTGTGCGGCAGTCTTTTTTATGTTCCTTCCTGTTTTCCGCGGTTCATAAGCCGGGCGTGCTGCACACGATGCAGTCATACCGCACGGTTTTCCCCGCGATCGAATACGACGGAGTCTTTCCTCCGAGATAAGGGCCTTTCAGCGGCCGCTTGATGATCACCTTGCGGGGTCCGGCCGCGGCAGCCGCCTGAAGCAGCTGCTCTCCTTCCTCTTCACTGCAGGGGCGTTCGAGCTGCTGCAGCAGCTGGAATTTTTTGTGGACAAGCGCTTTCTTCCGTCTCTCGGGGAACATCGGGTCCAGAAGGATAAGCTCCGGCGTCTCCGGAAGGCATGCGAGGGCTTTCAGGGAATCCTCTTCAAAGAGGCGCATCCGGCTGACCGCTTCGGCAAGTTCAGGTATTCCGGCTGCCCTTTTAAGCGCATCCCGAAGGAGCGCCGCGATCACCGGATCCCGTTCGTACAGATCGACCCGGAATCCGGCAGCCGCAAGAAGCAGCGAGTCCTCGCCCAGACCGGCCGTCGCGTCGACCGCAAGCGGTGCATCCGGTCCGTCTTTTTTCTTTGCGGCCCTTATGAGCAGCTCACCCTTCAGATTGGCCGGCCGAAGCCGGTTCAACGATTCGGTGAAATCTGCGTTCAGCTGCATGACGCCATCCGTGAGCACGAGCACGCCCCCGATCTCCTCAAGGTGAGGGGCGGCCGTATGTGTTCTTTTCTCTCTCATTCGTTACCTGCGTGAGTAGTACGTGTCCTTCATCGGCAATTCAGTGCGGAATACGCCATCCAGCGCATAATAAGCTCCCTGGCAGGCCGGTGCCGCGGGGATCGTCGTGATCTCGCCGATTCCTTTTGCGCCGTAAGCGACGCCGAGCAGCTCCTCTTTCTCCACATACATCGCGTGGATCTCCGGAATCTGCGGGGCGCGGAGAAGTCCGAGCGTCCCGTATTTCGCCGTGGGGACGCAGTCTTCAAGCGGCCAGTCCTCCGTGAGGGCATAGCCCATTCCCATAAGCACGCCGCCCTCGATCTGTCCCTGGATCGAAATCGGATTGACGACCTTGCCCGCGTCATAAGCCGCATAGACATCGGTCACCCGGCCTTCATCGTTCAGTACGACGACATTGGTGGCATACCCGTAGGCAATATGGCTCTTCGGATTCTCCTTATCGGCTCCAAGCTTGTCTGTCGGCTCAAAATACTCGTACCAGAAAACCTGTCCCTCAAGAAGCGCCAGCACGGCCTCCGGATCCCGGACCGTAAGGCCCGCGTATTTTGTCTGCGTTCCTTTCACGCCATACGTTCCCTGGTCAAGGCCGCTGCCGCTGCCGCAGATGGTCCCGTCCTCACGCACGGTGAGCACCGGGCTGATCAGGAGGCTTCCGTCCGCTCCCGGCGCATGTCCGGTCCCGGTCCCGTAGGCAGGTGCCTGATTTAACAAAGAGCCGTCCGCCTTTCCTGCTGCGGCGAGCTTTGCCCGGACCGCCTGAAGCCCCTGTCCGCCGTCCGCTCCGCCCTCCGTGAGGACCTGCTCCGCCGCCACCATGGCATCCCTCAGAAGGAAGGAAGCCCCGCGGACTGCCTCGCCGGTCAGAAGCGTCTGTCTCGAGCCGGACGTCGTGCCCGAATCCGGAGCGTTCTCGGTCGAAGCGACCGCGTTCCGGATGCGCTTAAGAGGAAGGCCGGTCGCCTCCGCCACGTCCTGGCAAAAGACCGTGAGGCAGCCCTGCCCGATGTCGGAAGCGGCCGCGAAGATCGTGACGACGCCGTCCCTGATCTCCAGCCGGCAGCGCCCCTTGTCCGGGAGGCCGACACCGACGCCCGCATTTTTCATGGCACAGGCGATGCCGCAGTGTCCTTTATTTGCATCGTAATACGGCTTGACCGCCTCAAGCGTCTCCTTCAGAGCGGTCGACAGATCCGCGATCTGTCCGTTCGGGAGTACCTTGCCCGGTTCGATCGCATTGCGGTAGCGGATTTCCCACGGTGAAATCCCCACCTTTTCCGCCAGCAGATTGATAACGGACTCAAGGGCAAACTCACTCTGGCATACGCCGAAGCCCCTGAACGCGCCGGCCGGCGGGTTGTTTGTGTAATAACCGATGCCTCTTATGTCGGTGTTCTGATAGGTATAGGGGCCGACCGAATGCGTGCACGCGCGTTCGAGCACGGGGCCGCAAAGCGATGCGTAGGCTCCCGTATCGAACAGGATATCGCACCGAAGGCCCGTAAAGATCCCGTTCTCATCGCATCCGAGCGTGAAGGTGCCCTCCATCGCGTGGCGCTTCGGATGGAACTTCATGGATTCATCCCTGGTCATCCTGACTTTCACCGGCCGCTTAAACCGGACCGCCGCAAGCGCCGCCAGATGCTGGACGGAGACGTCTTCCTTTCCGCCGAACCCGCCGCCGATCAGCTGGTTCTCTACGACGACTCGCTCCGGATGATCTTCCCATCCGAACATGATCAGTACCTCGTGCCTTGTATCATAGGCGCCCTGATCCGTCGACAGGATTTTTACCCCGTCCTTGTAAGGAAATGCCACGGCGCATTCCGGTTCGAGGAAGGCATGTTCGGTAAACGGCGTTCGAAACGTCTTCGTCACGGTGTATGCGGATTCGCTCAGCGCCTTCTCCGCATCTCCGCGCGTCACGTGGCGCTGCTGGCAGATGTTCCGGACCGCGTGCCTGTGCAGGAGCGGTGCGCCCGGAGCGGAAGCTTCATGTATGTTCCGGACAGGCGTCAGCTCCTCGTACTCGATTTTGACGAGTGCTTTCGCTTTGCTCAGGATATAAGGGGACTCGGCCACAACGAGGCAGATCGCGTCACCGACGCAGCGGGTCGTCGACCCCTCCGCGATCATGACGTCCCAGTCCTGCTGGATATGCCCGACTTTATTGACCGGCACGTCCTTGGCGGTCAGCACCCCGAGCACCCCCGGCAGGGCGAGCGCTTTGGACGGGTCTATGCTCAGCACGCGGGCACGCGGATACCTGGAGCGGACAGCTGACGCGTACGCAAGCGGAGGCATCCCGGGGTCAACCTTAATATACTGTCTGGGGCCGTTGTCGCCCTCCGCGTCCGGGTTGATCTGCGCTTCGCTCCCCTCCGGAACAAAGTATTCCGGGCCGATGTCATCGGGATATTTGCCGTATCCGAGCGTTTTGCGCCGCACGTCGACACGAAACGCCCTCTCCCCTACGCCGTAGGCATCGCCCGATTCCAGGTCGTCGATTTCCAGATCGCCGCGCAGGATCGCCGCTGCGGCGCTGATGCCCTCGATGATCTTCTTGTATCCGGTACAGCGGCAGATATTGCCCTTCAGCGCCTCCCGGATCTCCGCCTCGGAGGGATCGGGGATCCGGTCGATCAGAGCCTTGCCGGCCATCACCATGCCCGGTATGCAAAAGCCGCACTGGACAGATCCCTTGGAGCCGAACGCGTATACGAAGGCTTCTTTCTCCCTGACGGATAACCCCTCGACCGTCAGGACATGGCGGCCTTCCGCCTGGCGCGTCGAAAGCGTACACGCTTTGACCGCCTCGCCGTCCACCACGACCGTGCAGGTGCCGCAGGCTCCCTCGCTGCATCCGTCTTTCACCGAATAGAGGCGGAGGTCGTCGCGAAGGTAGCGGAGCAGGGATTTTTCCTCCCGGACTGTTTTCTGCTCGCCGTTTACGAAAAATACGTATCCATCCGGCTTCTTCTTCGCAGCGGCCAGTGAGGTCTCGGAAAATACGTCCACCCCCGGCAGGTAAAGCGCCTGTTTCGGACACTTCGCCGCGCACATGCCGCAGGCAATACACCGCCGCCCGTCAATATAAGCCTTCTTGTTCTCGACCCGGACCGCGCCGGCCGGACAGTTCTTTTCACAGATCCTGCAGCCGATACACTTGTCCGGGATGGTTTGCATCACCGTTCCCATACAAAATACCTCTATAACCTGCTGATGCGCTGCCCGAACGGGCAGCGCCTTTCACCAGCCTTATCCTGCTCCTGCATGAAGCGTCTGAACAAGTCCTGCCTGAATGCAGGGCCGGAGCCGTTTAAATCAGATAGCCGTATTGTTCCCTGACGGTCAGGATCAGCAGCCGGAGCGGCTCATACAGGCCGCAGGACGGATCCGTCACATCATAGTCCTGAACCTTGCCCGCAAGCCTCACCCTGGTAATATGCGGATCATCGGTCGGCAGGAAGCCCTGGTTTTCGGAATTCTCAAAATCTTCGAAGCTCGCAAAGAGCGTAAACTTGTCGGTATACGGGCGGCCGCTGTACGGACAGAACACCGCACAGTTTCCGCACTCGTTGCACCTGCCGTCCACATGCAGGATCTGCGGCTTTTTAAGAGCGGGCACATGGATCACCACATTGGCGCGGTTCGGGCACACATCGGCGCAGACTTCACAGACCGCGGCACAGCCGAGACATCTGCGGTCCGGCACAGCCTCAAGATCTTTCTCCAGACGCCCCTTCTTTTCCAGGCAGGCCGCTTCGTCCATCGCGGCATTTTCGGATGCAAAGCGGTCAAACAGTTCTTCTTCGGCGGCCTGCCTGCTGATCACTTTCGTAAGAGCGACAATCGAGGCCGCGGCGGCCTGCGCATCCGCGATCGCCTTCACCACGGTGGCCGGGCCTCTCCTGCAGTCGCCGGCCGCATAGACACACGGCGCGGTCGTCAGCATATCGTCGCCGACAACCGGACGTCCCTTCTCGTCAAGGCGCACGCCGAAGGCCTTATAGATCGAGCCGTCGATCTGTTCGCCCACCGCGGTAATCACGGTGTCCGCCTTGATCCCGCAGCTCTCTCCGGTCGGCTCGGGCGAGCGCCTGCCGCTCTCATCCGGTGCGCCCAGCTTCATGACCGAGCACGTAAGGACGCCGTCCTTCAGGCCTTCCGGCGCGAGCAGTTCGGCAAATTCGACGCCGTCATCGAGGGCCATCTGAAGTTCCTCTTCATCTGCCGGCATATACCTCCTGGTCCGGCGGTACACGAGGCGCACGTTCCGGACGCCTTTCTGCTTTTTGGCCGCTCTCGCGACGTCCATCGCGGTATTGCCGCCGCCGATGACCACGACGTCTTCGCCGAGATTCAGAGAATCCGGCTCCGCCCTGACCGCCTCAAGGAATTCAAGGGCATCGAGCGCATCTCCGTATTTGAGGGCTTTTCTTCCGTGAGCCCAGGCACCGACACAGATGATGACATCCGTGAAACCTTCCTCCTGAAGTTCTTCCGGCGTACGGATCTCTCGTCCCGTCACAAATTCAGCCCCGTATGCTTTGCACAGCTCAATATCACGCTCAATCGCCTCTTCACTGATGCGGAAGGACGGAATGACATAGCGGGGCACGCCGCCGGCTTTTTCCTTCTTCTCAAATACGGTCACCGGTATACCGGCCCGGCTCAGGAACGAAGCGGCTGAAAGTCCGGCAGGTCCGCCTCCGATCACGGCTACTTTCCGGCCCGCAAGGGGCGCCGCCTTTTCGGACGCGAGCGTCGGAAGCACGTTCTCATAAGCTTCCTCCGCCGCCCTGAGCTTCATTTCACGGATGTGCAGGCCTTCTTCATAGTGCTGGCGCATGCAGCGGTCCGCGCAGGTGTGAGGGCAAAGCGTTCCCGTGATGAACGGCAGTGCATTTCTGGATAAGATGATCCTGAGGGCGTCTTCGGCGCGTCCTTCCTCCATCGCATGCAGATAAGCCGGAATGTCCTGGCGGATCGGGCAGTTTGTACGGCACGGCGCATCGAAGCAATCAAGAAGCGGGAGTTCCTCTCCGTTTTTCCTGTCCGGAAGCGGCTTGATCGGTTTCCTGTATCTTGCGTCTTCTTTCGAATCAGCCGCGAGAGCCTCCACCTTAGCGGGATCGACTCCGGTGAAGCGTCCGCCTCCCTTTCCGTCGAAGAGGCCGGCGATCTGGGACATCCTCCGGTACCCGCCCGGCTTCAGGATCGTCGTCGCCATCGTGACCGGCCAGATGCCGGCGTCCACGATGCGGTCAATGTTGAAATAGTCCGCTCCGCCCGAATAAGAGATGCGCAGCTTTCCGTCAAACTCCTTTGCGATCCGGTCGCAGAGCGCGATGGTCAGCGGGAACAGGGACCGGCCGGACATATACATCTCTTCGCTCGGCAGTTCGCCGGCCCTGACGTCGACCGGGAAGGTATTGGTCAGCTTGACGCCGAACTCCAGATTGCGCTCGTCGCAGAGGGCCTGAAGCCTATGAAACATCGGAACCGCATCGGCCCACTGAAGGTCTTCCAGGAAATGGTGGTCATCAAACGCGATATAATCAAATCCGAGGGCATCAAGCGTCTCCCTGGCAAAATCATATCCGAGCAGCGTCGGATTGCATTTGATAAAGGTGTTCAGTCCCTTTTCCGTGATCAGATAGGACGCGATGCGTTCGATCTCATCCGGGGGACATCCGTGCAGGGTCGACTCCGTGATGGAGCCGGAAATCCTCGTCGGAAACGCTTCGATGAAAGCGCGGTCCGCTTCACGGAGCCTTCCGTCTCCGGCGGCTTTCAGCGCAGCCTCCCGGCACGCACTGTACACCGGTGCATCCGACGCATCCATCATGCCGTTAATATAGCGGTCCACTTTCTCCGTCTTTATGCCGTCCAGATCATAGCCGACCGACATATTGAAGACAAAGCCGTCCGGGTCCCCGATGCCGAATTCCTTCGCGATGATCCGGATGATGAACCAGGCTTTCACATACTCCTCATACGCCTGCCCCACTTCAAGTTCGGTCGACCACTCGCAGTTATAGCACTCGTCGTGGGCCGTGATGCAGGGCTTCGCGACGCACGCGGCCAGTTCCCTTCCGTCCATCTTCTGGACGGTCTTCAGTTCGAAGAAGCGCGCCCCTGCCGCATAGGCAGCGATAATATTCTGCGCCAGCTGCGTATTCGGGCCTGCCGCCGGTCCGAACGGCGACTCGATCTTCTCGTCAAAAATCTCCCGTGCGCTGCCTTCCGCATAGCGCACAATACCGGAGACGCCGAAGATGCTGCCTTCCGTCCTGTACTCGGTCAGCACGTTGTCCAGGAGTTTTTCAAACGGAATCGGTCTCATAATATCACTCATCGTGGTTCCCCCTTTCGCAAAACGGGATCTGAAGGCTTCTGACCGGTCAATAGACGCGGTGGTTCAACGCGCCCCAGAGTTTTTTGCTCTGCTCCATCGTCCAGGCGTTGATCTTCTCTTCGTCGATCGAAACAAATTCGCGGTCCTTGTAAAGAACTTTTCCGTTGATGATCGTGGTCCGGCAGTTCTTGCCCATCATGCCGAACAGCATATGACCGTCTATATTCTCATCTGAAAATGGCGTGAACGGCTTATAGTCCATGACAATCACGTCAGCGGCCGCGCCTTCCTTCAGAATGCCGAGCGGCTTCCTGAAATATTTGGCCGCAATCTTCCGGTTATTCTCAAAGAGCATCGTCATGTCTTCGCCCCACGCGACATTCGGAAGGCACGCGTTGTGCCTCTGGATGATGAGGAACACCTTCAGGGACTCCAGCATATCATGGGTGTACGCGTCCGTGCCCATGCCCACCGTGATGCCTTTTGCCATCATCTGGAGCACCGGCGAGCATCCGACCGCATTGCCCATGTTGGATTCCGGGTTGTTGACGACCATCGTCCCGGTCTCTTTGATGATGTCCATCTCCGCCGGGTTCACGTGAATGCAGTGCCCGAGCAGCGTCTTTTCGCCGAGGATGCCGTTATTGAGCAGGCGGTTCACGGGTCTTGTGCCGTAGTTCCTCAGCGAATCATATACGTCGTTCATCCCCTCGGCGACGTGGATGTGGAATCCCGTCAGTCCGTCATTGGCCTCCACCATTTTTGCAAATGTTTTGTCCGAGATCGTAAAAAGGGCATGTCCTCCGAACATCGCCGCGATCATGTCATCCTGCTCTTTGGCCGCCCATCTCGCAAATTCGGCGTTTTCGCGGATCGCCTGATCGCATTTTTCTTCGCCGTCGCGCTCCGAAACCTCATAGCAGAGGCAGGACCGGATCCCGAGCTCCTTCGCGACGTCCCTGATCGCAAAGAGCGAACCGGGTATCTCGCAGAAGGAAGCGTGATGGTCAAAGATCGTCGTCACGCCGTCGCGTATGCAGTCCAGAATCGTGGCGTAGGCGGAGGCGCGCGTTCCGTCCAGAGTCAGCTTCCGGTCGATGGCCCACCAGGTGCCGTCCAGCACTTCGAAGAAATTGGTCGGGTTGTTGCCCTCGATCGCAAGTCCTCTGGCAAGCCCGGAGTAAATGTGCGTATGAGCGTTTATGAGGCCCGGCATGATGATGCCGCCTTTTGCATCCACAAATTCCGCTGCCGGGTATTTCGCCTTCATATCGGACAACGCGCCAACTTCGCGAATCACTTCGCCGTCCGTCACAACCGCACCATTTTCCCAAAATGGATGATCCTTATCTCTGGTTATCACTTTTCCGTTTCCGATCAGCAGCATGGCAGCTTCCTCCTTCTTGAATGAACGCTTGCAACCTGAGAACAAATGAACTAAAATCGTTTTATCCTTACAAACTTTTTGTCGGATCCATCTTATATCGGGTTCCGGCAAGCCGTCGCACACAGGGAGTCATTGATCATGAATAAGCACGAAAAAGATTTTTACGTCCGTCTCGTCAAGGGACTGGCGGATCATTTCGGAGCCTCTACGGAAGTCGTTCTGCATGATCTGAAATCAAAGGCCCCGAAGCACTCAATCATCGCCATAGAAAACGCCGAAGTGACCGGCCGCAAGATAGGCGACGGGCCTTCACAGATCGTACTTGAAGCGCTGCACGCCGATCCGAAAAAGCTCCATGACCGCCTCTCCTATCTGACCCGCACGGAGGACGGCAAGATCCTGAAGTCAAGCACGATCTATATTCGCGACGAAGCCGGAACCCCGATCGGGATCCTCGGCATCAATACGGACATCACGCTGACGATGGCAATGGAAAAGTATCTGCACGACCTGCATACGCCTGATGAGGTCACCGACAATCCCAAACCGATCGTCACCAACGTATCCGATCTTCTCGACTCCCTGATCCACCAGAGCATCGAACTGATCGGGAAGCCGCCGGCGCTGATGTCAAAGGATGAAAAGATCAAAGCGATCCGGTTCCTGAGCGACAGCGGCGCGTTCCTCATCACCCGCTCCGGCCCGAAAGTCTGCACGGCTTTCGGTATCTCCAAGTATACGCTTTACAGCTACCTGGATGAAGCGAAATCTGAAGATCAGGCATGATTTTATGCGTGAATTAAAATCTTTTTGTGTCCCTAACTATTTTTTTGTTTCTGTATTCATCATACCGCTTTTTTAACAGGCAGGCAATTCTATTTTTCAGGTACATACGCTGATTTTTGATCTGAATTCTTGTGCAATTTTAATAAATGACAGACACCTCTTCACGAAATGACAAAGACGCGGACAGCTCATCGCCGTCCGCGTCTTTTTTCATATAAGCACTCAGGTTCTGTTCCCCCTCAAACGGAGTTCAATGAACAGCTTTCCCCGCAATTTCCGACGCAAAGACCAGCTCCGCAATATGGAAATAGATGATCAGGGATCCCGCATCCACGATCGTCGTAATAAACGGCGTCGCCATAATCGCGGGGTCAGCTCCCACCAGCTTTGCAAGAAGCGGCAGGACCGCACCGACAAACTTGGCCAGGATGATCGCCGCCATCAGGGCAACGCTCACCACTATCATATACCGCACGGCGTTCGGGTCCGGATTCTTTGACAATACGTCATACATGAGGAAGATCCGGATCCCGTTTACAAGTCCGAGGACCGCGCCGACAATCAGCGACACACGCAGTTCTTTCCAGATCACCTTCCCCATATCACGCACGGTGACTTCCCCGAGCGCGAGTCCGCGGACCATCAGCGTACAGGCCTGGTTGCCGCAGTTGCCCGGCGTATCCATCAGCATCGGCATGAAGGACACGAGCAGCGGCAGTGCCGCAAAAGATCCCTCGTAATGCTGGGTCACGAGTCCGGTAAAAGTAGCCGAAAGCATCAGGATGAGCAGCCATGGAATCCGCTGCTTCGCGTGCGAGAGCACCGTCGTGCCGAAATAGCTGGCGGACTGGTCCTCGGGAATGATCGCGGCCATCTTCTGCATATCCTCGGTGGACTCGTCGACAAGGACGTCGACCGCGTCGTCGATCGTGACGATCCCGACAAGCATTCCCTCGCCGTCCACGACGGGCATGGCGTTGAAGTCGTATTTTGCGAGCTGGCGGGCCACATACTCCTGGTCGTCGGAAACCTTTACGGAGATGATGTTATCATCCATGATCTCGCTGATCTTTGTGTCGGGATCACTGAGCAGCAGGTCTCTCGCCGTCACGACTCCGAGCAGGCGGTTCCGGTCGACGACGTAGCCCGTGTAGACGGTCTCCGCCTCCGGCCCCTGCACGCGGATCTCATGCAGCGCGTCGCGCACGTCCATATCCAGCCTGAAGCGGATGTACTCCGGCGTCATGATGCTGCCGGCGCTGTACTCAGGATAATGGAGCAGCTTATTCAGGGACTCCCTGGTCTCCCGGCTGGACGCAGCCAGCACCCGCTTTACGACGCTCGCCGGCATATCCTCCAGCATATCCGCCGCTTCGTCCAGACTGATCTCTTCGATCGTGTTGACGATTTCGGCGTCGGAGAAGCCTTCCACCAGTTCAGACCTCGCGTCGTCCGACATGAATGTAAATGCCTCCGTCGCCACGTCCTTCCGGAGCAGCCGGAAGACGACCAGCCGGTTGTTTTCATCGAGGTCTTCAAGTACGGACGCGAGGTCGGCGGGATGCATATCAAGCGTCTCCTCCCTCAGCTCCTTGTACTTCTTTTTCATGAGGTACGTCAGGATCCTGGATTTATACCGTTTCGTCCTGCCCTCGTCTTCCGCCTCGTGCTCGTTTGTGATCTCCAGTTCTTCGTTTTTCAGATATTGCTCTTCATTTTCATTGAGTTCTTCTCCGCTCTCAGCGCGGATCTCATCTTTCATATCCAACGG
>CACXFK010000255.1 GCA_902766945.1 uncultured Lachnospiraceae bacterium
ATGTAGGCTCCCGTCATTTTTAAAATGCCTCTCTCCCGGCAGGAGGCGGCAATCCGGTCGATGATGACCTGCTCCAGTTTGCGGCCCATCACGCGGCAGCTCATCAGGAACGTGTCGATGCCGGCGGTCTGACCGTCGTCCCGGTCTTTCAGGATCAGGACGCTCACGAGTCCGCTGTCGCCGTACTTGTCCTTTGCGTGGACGGTGTAGATGCGGCAGGCGGGGTCACTTGCCATGTCGGCGATCTCCGCGGCCGTATACCGCTTTGTCGTCAGGTTGAACTGGTTGGTTTTGCCGATCAGCTGGGCCGTGCGGTCCAGTTCCTCCGGCTTCATGCGGTGGATGTCGGCTTCGATCTCCAGCTTGCTGATATAGTCGTCGAGGTTTAAGCTGACGCTCTCGAGTGCTTTCCGCTTCGCCTCGGTCCGGTACATCGCTGTTTTCTCAGTGTCCTCTTTCAGCAGGCGCAGCGGCCTGAAGCAGCGGACATAGAGTTTTTCCGCGAAGGTGTTGAGCTCCGTCGTGTCCTCGGGAAATGAGGGGACTTCTGCGTCGGGGCATTCGCCGCTTACGATTTCCCGCTCGATGGGGTTGTCATCGATGAATACAAAGGATCCCTCGGTGAGGTTCAGCTCTTCGCCGATCGACTTCAGGTTCGAGGCTTTGTCCTGCCAGTTGATTCTCGCCGCGACAAAGTCCCCCTCGCGAAGGACCATATCCGGATGCTCGCGGATCGCGCGCATCGCGTCGTCCTCGTTGTTCTTGGAGTCGATGGCCAGGACGGTGCCGCGGGTCTGCATTTCCTTGAGACGGGATTGAAAGTCATAGTAGCGCTGGCCTTCCTTGTGGTCGGACAGCTCGATGCCCTCTACGCCGTCTTCTCCGATGACGCCGCCCCAGAGCGTGTTGTCGAGATCGAGGACCGCGATCTTTCTGCGGGGTTTGAAGGCACTGCCGAGGATGCCGGTCAGTTCTTCCGTGACGGCGAGGATGCCGTCCCGGGAGTAGGGCATGCTGCTCAGGTACCACATCTTGTCCGAGTAGAAGCGGCTGCGGCCGGTCTCGGCGATGCGGTCGGCCAGGTCGTAGATGTACACGGACGGATGCTTGTCCGCAAGTTCCTGCGCGAACGCGTACCAGTCGGCGGCCCATTCGATGTGATGCTTGCGCTCGGAGAGGGCGCGGATCCGGCTTTCGCGGAGGTCCAGGGTCGGGAGGAAAACCGGGATGTCCGGCATATTCCCGGCGAGGGCTGCGGCGGCCTGTTTCCAGAGGTCCAGCCGTTCCTGCGCTTCGGCTGCATTTTTCCAGTTTCTTGCCTCGGTTCCGTCGAGCAGGAGAATGACGGCATCGCGTTTCTCGCTGTACAGACCCGAGTCCGGACGGATGACTTCCTGGATCCAGGTGTCATATCCCTCCGGCAGATAGATGTCGTATTCTTTTTTCAGTTTCGCGGCGATGAGATCCGCGGTCACATTTGTGAGGAGTGCGATGTTCTTTTTACTGCACAAGTTGATAAAGGTCTCCTAACGTATTGACGGTGTTGACTTTTTCCAGCGGGATCGAGACGCCGTACTCGGCTTCCAGTTCCATGATGAGGGTCATCATCATGAGGGAATCCCACTTTTCGTATTCTTTATAGGTCGTACTCAGGCTCAGCTCGCCTGCGTCCACTTCCATAATCTCTGCAACAAATGACAAAAACTTCTCTTCCATAGGATTCTTCTCCTGTTTCTTTCTCTGCTTCCAAACGGATGGTGCTCTAGAAGGTCACCATCTTCGCCGGATTGCCCATCATCTTTTTCCCGCTGCGGACCCTGGTCATGACGGTCGCGCCGGCGCAGATATAAACGTCGTCGCCGATCTTCGTTCCGGGCACCATATTGGAGGTCGTGCCCATAAAGACGCGGTTCCCGAGTGCACACACGCCGGTCACGTCGCAGTGGGCGCTGATGGTGCAGTACTCGCCGAGCACGGAGTCGTGCGCGACGGAGGAGTACATGTTGATGATGCACCCGTCGCCGATCACGGCGTTGTCCGAGATCAGGGCGAACGGGTAGATGATGACCGATTCACCAAGCCTGCAGCTGTCGGCGATGACCGCCGTCGGATGTATGACGCTCGTAAAATGCGCGCCCTTCTCCTTCATGGCTTTGACGATGCGCTCGCGCACCGCGCTGTTGCCGATGCAGCACACGAACTCATCATCCTCCTCGATCGTATAAGCGTCGACGGAGGAGATCACCGATACGTCGCAGATTTTGCCGTCGATCGAGTTCGGGTTGTCATCCAGAAATCCTTTGATTTCCCAGCGCGGCTCGACTTTGTTTACGTCTTTTGCCCATTGGAGCACTTCCCGGCCGCAGCCGCCTGCCCCTATTAAGATCAGTTTTTTCATGGTCACCTATAAAAAAAGCATTACTAACGGGGGCTGATCCCCCCTTCAGGGGATCGACCCCGTCTTCAATTCATTTAGAACAAACTCCGCAAGCAGCTCCGCTGCCTTCCTGTATGCGTATGCCGCGTGTGCATCCTCACGGAGTGATAAAACAAGAAGCACCAAACAGGGGACGTCCCTGTTCAGTGCTTCCTAGTTTACTCATTTTTGGTATATAAGAAGGTATACACTCAGAAACAGAGTAAGGGGCACCCCTTTGCGGGATGTCCCTTGCTTTGCTTAGTCTCTTCGCTTCGTTGCTATGCCTAGTCTCTTTGCTTAGCCGCTTCGCTTAGTCGCCTTGCTTAGTCGCGACGGAAAAGGTCGCGGGTATAGACTTTATCTGCGACGTCATCCAGCGATGCGTCGTACCGGTTGGCGATGATCGCGTCCGCGCCGCGCTTGAACGTGGCGAGGTCGTTGACCACCAGAGAACCGAAGAAAGTCACGCCGTTCTGCAGTGTCGGCTCGTAGATGATGACGGTCGCGCCCTTGGCTTTCAGCCGCTTCATCACGCCCTGGATACTGCTCTGGCGGAAGTTGTCGCTGTTGCTCTTCATCGTCAGGCGGTAGACGCCGATCGTGACCGGACGCTCCTTCTCGGCGTTCCACATGGAGGACGCCGTATAGTAACCGGCTTTCTCCAGCACCCGGTCCGCGATGAAGTCCTTGCGGGTGCGGTTGGACTCCACGATCGCCTGGATCAGGTTCTCGGGCACGTCCTCGAAGTTCGCAAGCAGCTGCTTGGTGTCCTTCGGCAGGCAGTAGCCGCCGTACCCGAATGACGGATTATTATAGAAGTCACCGATTCTCGGATCAAGGCTGACGCCCTTGATGATGTCGGACGTCTTCAGGCCCTTGATCTCGGCGTAGGTGTCGAGTTCGTTGAAGTAGCTGACGCGGAGCGCCAGATATGTGTTGGCAAACAGCTTCACGGCTTCCGCCTCGGTCGATCCCATGACGATCATTTCAACGTCTTCCTTCAGCGCCCCTTCTTTTAACAGACCGCCGAAGGCCTGCCCGATCTCCAGCTGTTCCTCCGGGCATCCGACGATGATCCGGCTCGGATACAGCAGGTCGTACAGCGCCTTGGACTCTCTCAGGAACTCAGGTGAGAAGATGATGCGGTCCGTCCCGTACTTCTTGCGGACGCGCTCCGTATACCCGACCGGGATCGTCGACTTGATGACGATCACCGCGGTTTCGCTCAGTGAAAGAACGGTCTCGATCACGGTTTCAACCGCGGAGCAGTCGAAGAAATTTTTCTGCGGATCGTAGTTGGTCGGCGTCGCAACCACCACGAAATCGGCATGTTTATAGGCCTCTTCTCCGTCCGTCGTCGCCGTCAGGTCCAGCTTGCGCTCGCCGCTTTCGTCCTCTGCCAGGAACCGCTCGATCTCGTCGTCCTGGATCGGGCTCTTGCGGTTATTGATCTTCTCTACCTTCTCCGGGATGATATCCACGGCGGTTACATGGTTGTGCTGGCTCAGAAGAACCGCGATCGACAATCCGACATAGCCGGTCCCCGCGACCGCGATCTGATA
>CACXFK010000256.1 GCA_902766945.1 uncultured Lachnospiraceae bacterium
CACGGAAGAAGCGTATCTCACCAAGATGGCGCAGATGCGCACCGACAATGTCGCAAAGCACGACGGCAAGACCAAGGTTGAAGTGGGGCTTCCCTGATTTTTTACCTTGAAAAATGCAGCTTCGGAGTCGGAGGGAAAAGCCTCCGGCTCCATTTTTTATAAGAAAAAGGTAGAAAATTGGTCACAGATGAGATACAATCGCATACTGTAAAACAGTCTGACCCGAAAGGAGCATTTCAAGAGCAGGCTGTTAGCGCCAGGCCCCGGAGGGGGTGACGAGGGATGGCAGTTATCGAAAGACTCGGCGGATGCTGCCACGGCGCCTCTTGCGTCTGTTTGCGAAGAGGATGTGCGTCGTAAAGGAGAGAGCAAAAAGCGGAATCGACACCGTAACAGAGGCTCTTCTGACACATTTTACTAAATCGTGAAGAGAAAAACAGTTAGGGAGAATAAAAATGAGAGTCGTTATTCAGGAAGATTACAATAAGATGTGCAAATGGGCTGCCTGCTATATCGCGTCGAAGATCAAGGCGCACAATGAGGGCCCGGAGAGCGGACGCCCCTTTATCCTCGGCCTTCCGACCGGTTCCAGCCCCATCGGCGTGTACAAGGAACTGGCCCGGATGAATCAGGCCGGCGAGCTGTCCTTTGCAAATGTTGTGACCTTTAATATGGATGAATATCTCGGCCTGCCTCACGAGCATGACCAGAGCTACTGGTATTTCATGCATGACAATTTCTTCAATCATCTGGTCGACATGAAGCCGGAAAACATCAATATTCTGAACGGCATGACCGATGATCCGGAGAAGGAGTGCGCGGATTACGAAGCGAAGATCGCGTCCTACGGCGGCATCGACCTCTTTATGGGCGGCATCGGCGTGGACGGCCATATCGCATTTAACGAGCCGTATACAAGCCTTGCGTCCCGCACCGGCGTGAGAAATCTGACTTCGGATACGCGCATTGTCAACAGCCGTTTCTTCGGAAATGATCCCGAAGCGGTTCCGTCGCAGGCTCTTTCCGTCGGCGTCGGCACGGTGACGGATTCCAAGGAAGTGCTGATCCTGATCAACGGCCACAACAAGGCCCGCGCACTGGCGGCGACGGTCGAAGGAGCGGTCAGCTCCAAGTGGACGTGCTCGGCTCTGCAGCTTCACAACGGCGCGATCATCGCCTGCGACGAAGCCGCGTGCGGTGAGCTGACGGTTGATACGTACAAGTATTTCCTTGATATCGAGAAGCAGGAGAGACTGTAATCCGGAAGGAGTGATTCAGGATGGGCAAGTATTTTGGAACAGACGGGTTTCGCGGAGAGGCCAACAAGAATCTGACATTTGAGCACGCCGTGCAGATCGGCCGTTTCCTCGGCTGGTATTACGGCGCCAATCAGGGCAAGAAAGCGAAAATCGTCATCGGCAAGGATACGCGCAGAAGCTCTTACATGTTCGAGTATGCGCTCTGCACGGGCCTGATGGCGAGCGGCGCGGATGCGTACATCATGCACGTGACGACGACGCCGTCCGTTGCATATATCACCAGAGTGGATGATTTCGACTGCGGCATTATGATTTCCGCGTCCCATAATCCTTACTATGACAACGGCATTAAGCTGCTGAACGGAAATGGCGAGAAGATGGACGAGGAGACGATCCGTCTCGTCGAGGATTATATTGACGGCAAGGTGGAAGTCCCCATTGCGGAGCGGGACGCGATCGGCCGGACGGTCGACTACGTCGCGGGCCGCAACCGCTATATCGGCTATCTGATCTCGATGTCGAAGTACAGCTTCAAGGACGTCCGCGTCGGTCTCGACGTGGCGAACGGCGCTGCATGGCAGATCGCGAAGGGCGTATTTGACGCGCTCGGCGCAAAGACTTACGTGATCAACGACAATCCGGACGGCTACAACATCAATACGGACTGCGGCAGCACGCATATTGAGCATCTGCAGCAGTTTGTGCTGGATAAGAAGCTGGATGTCGGATTTGCTTATGACGGCGATGCGGACCGATGCCTCTGCGTCGATGAGAAGGGAAATGTCGTCACCGGCGATCACATCCTGTATATCTACGGCCTCTATATGAAAGAGAGAGGCAAGCTGCTCAACAATAAGGTCGTGACGACGGTCATGTCCAACTTCGGGCTGTACAAGGCGCTCGACAAGGTCGGGATCGAATACGAGCAGACGAAGGTCGGCGACAAGTACGTCTACGAGAATATGGTCACGAACGGACACCGTATCGGCGGGGAGCAGTCGGGCCACATCATTTTCACGAAGTACGCGACAACGGGAGACGGCATTTTAACCAGTCTGAAAATGATGGAAGTCCTTCTCGCGAAGGAGAAGCCGATGAGCGAGCTGGCTGCGCCGGTCGTGTTCTATCCGCAGGTTCTGAAAAATGTCCGCGTGAAGAGCAAGCCGGATGCGCAGAACGATCCGGATGTCCAGAAGGCCGTTGCAAAAGTGGCGGAAGAGCTGGGCGACAAGGGCCGCATCCTGGTGAGAGAGAGCGGGACGGAGCCGGTGATCCGCGTGATGGTCGAAGCGGAGAGCGATGAACTTTGCGAGAAGTACGTGGACGGCGTGATCGATGTGATCAGGGAAAAAGGCCACATGGCGTAATCTTTTGGTATCAGCAGATTAGGAGGAAAGCATAATGATTTGGGCTTTATTTTGTACGCTTCTTTCCGGCGGAATTGCCGGATGGCTTGCGGGGCTTATCATGAACAGTGACGGATCGGTCGTGAGGAACATCGTGCTCGGGCTTGTCGGCGGCGTTGTGGGCAGTATCGTGCTCGGCCTGATCGGCATCCAGGGACGCGGGCTGATCGGAGGCACGGTCGTATCGGTCATCGGTGCCTGCATCCTGATCTGGATATC
>CACXFK010000257.1 GCA_902766945.1 uncultured Lachnospiraceae bacterium
TTCATGCGTGTCCCGATGTCCACGGAAGTGCTGTTCCCGGATCTCGACTCGATCTTTGACCGCGCCTACGGACGTTATCTCGGCGGCGGCCCGGGCATGAACCACGACGACTGGATCAACTATTACGCCATGGAGAACGGCCTTTCCGAAGAGCAGATCGATGATGTCCTGATTCACCAGGCTTATCATTTCCGCCGCGCAGCCGCGCTCTGCCCGCGCGCGATCCGCAGGACTCCGTTTGAGGAGCTTGCGAAGGAAGCCGGATATGACGATGTCTGGGAATACATGAAGTCCCCCTATAATCCGAAGATGACTCAGTATCTGAGAACCTCTTCCGATTCCTGCGTCGCGGACGGCGCGGCAGCCTGCATCGTGGTGCCGACCGAGATCGCGAAGCAGTTCAACGCGAAGCCGATCGAAGTGCTCGGCGTCGGCGCGTCCGTACTCGATGCGATCGTCCCGCACCTTGAGAAGAAGGCGACAGCGGAAGCAGCCCGCCAGGTATATGAATTGACCGGCCTGACACCGGATGACATGGACCTGGTCTATGTCAATGACTTCATCGGATCCTCCGCATTCCTCGCAGCTGAGGAGATCGGCTATCTGCCGAAGGGTGAAGGCTGGAAGTACGCTCTTGACGGCCGGATCGCATTTGACGGCGACAAGCCGATGAACACGAACGGCGGCCGCACGTCTTACGGTCACGCATTCGGCGCTTCCGGTATGGCCGACGTCTTCGAAGCCGTCACGCAGATGCGCGGCGAGGCCGGAGAGCGTCAGGTCAAGAAGATGCCGAAGCATACCTTCCTCAGAGGATTCGGCGGCGCTCAGAACGTCCGCGCGATCATCCTGGAATCGAACTTCTGATCAGAGCTGACGGAGAAAGGATTTGGTGACGGATATGAGCACAGAGAGAATGAAGACAGAGGATTTCTGGAATCCCGAACATATTGTTGAGAAGTTCTGGAAGGGTCTCGCGGAAGGCAAGATCTACGCCAGAAAATGCAAGGAGTGCGGAGCCATCGAGTTCCCGCCGCACCTTGCCTGCAACACCTGCGGCTATCATGAGACCGAGTGGACGACTTTAAGCGGCAAGGCGACGCTGAAGAGCTTTGTCCGGACCGGTATCTTAAATGCCAGGCTCGAGCTCGAGGACAGAGGCCTCAAGTATGTGTGCGGCGAAGTGCAGTTCGAGGAAGGCCCTTCGATCAATGCGGTGATCCTCGGCATTACCAAGAAGAAAGCCAAGGATATCAGACAGAAGCTTCCGGTTCCGGTGAAGCCGGTGTTCTTCGACATGGGCCGCTACACGACGCTTTTCTTTGAACTTGACGAAGAGAACGCGTAAACAGCGTATCGGATATGCTGTCGGTTTACTTTAAACAGTATGAGCGCGGTTCGCTTTCGATCCCGGAAGTGAACGCGCTCGAGCATGAAACAGGGCGGAAGCTTCTCCGCACCGGTCTTGAGGAAAGATACGGCCTTCGCCTGCCCGGCGAGGAACTGGAGAAGCAGCTCGCCGCCGCGCCGGATGGAAAGCCATACCTCAAAGACCATCCGGCTGTTTTTTTTAATATTACGCACTGCGAAGGCTTTGCGGCCTGTGCATTTTATGACGCCCCGGTCGGCTGCGACGCCGAGAAGCCGGGTTATTATCTTGACGTTCTTCCGCGAAGGATCCTGTCGCAGGAGGAGAGCCGTTTTTTCTCCCTTCATAAGGAAAATGAAGCGGAGCGCGACTTTCTGTTCTGCCGCTTCTGGACGCTGAAGGAAGCCATGGTGAAATGCACGGGGGAGGGCATGGATGCGGATGTGAGGACCGTCACATTTCGCTTTGAGGGGGACGGTCTGCCTTATGGGGCTGAGGGGGAGTTGTTGCCAGGGCCTGTGGCTTTGTACGAGCCCCTGGCGATGTCAGCACCCCTGCAATCGGCCGAGTGCCAGCCCAGGCCTTTGCCGCTTCCGGTTGCATGCGCAGATTCGCGGTTTCATGTGCGGCAGTTTTTGATGCCGGGAGGGCATATCGTGGCCGTTTGCGCGGCGGGCGAGATCCCGGAGGTGGAGTTTTGCCGAAATCACTAAACAATAGCCGGGAGCGCAAGACACACCCGGAGGTGGTGCAAAAGCATTGATCTTTGACCCGCTCCGCCCGCTCCGACGCGCCGGGGCAATTACGGATAAGAAAAAAGTTACGATTCGATAGAGATTTGCAGCCTGATCTCATGTAAAATAGAACGAAGCATGGATACAGCTGTCCTCTGCCGCCGGCAGAAAAGGGCAGTAAAAGCGATCAAAATGCTGGAACGAACAATGGAGGAGAAAAAGACAATGAGCGATTTCATGAAGAAGATGACCGACAAGGCCAGACAGAATCCGAAGAGGGTCGCATTTCCGGAGAGCTTCAGCGTACCGGTCCTTAAGTGCTGTGCCCGCGTGATCGAGGAGAAGATCGGCACACCGGTGCTGGTCGGCCATCCCGAGACAGTCGAAGCGCTTGCGAAGGAAAACGGCGTCTGCACCGATGGCTTCGAGTACTTTGACAACACGGACGAAGCGGTCAAGGCAGCCTTTGCCGCCGACTATGTCGCGAACATCGGCAGCAAGGAAAAGATCGTGCTGAAGAAGCTTGCGGACAATCTTCGCTGCGCGATGATGCTCCTGAAAGCTCATAAAGTGGACTGCGTTGCGGCCGGCAAGGAATGCTCGACGGGTGACGTCATCATCGAGACCATGAGTGTCGTCGGCATGCAGGAAGGCGTCACGGCGCCTTCGTCGCTCGGCATCGCTGAGATCCCGGGCTTTGACGGACCGCAGGGCGAGATGCTCGGCCTGGCGGACTGCGCGATCACCGCATGGCCGGATGCAGAAGCGCTGGCCGGCATTGCGATCTCTTCCGCAGATACCGCAAAGGGCCTTCTTGGCTGGGAACCGAGAGTGGCGATGCTCGCATTCTCGACGACCGGTTCTGCTGAACATGAGACGATCGACGTCGTCCGCGAAGCGGTCCGGATCGTCAACGAGAAGCGCCCGGACATCAAGTGCGACGGCGAGTTCCAGCTTGACGCCGCGATCATCCCGAAGGTGGCGGAGCATAAGGTGACACGTCCGAGCGAAGTGGCCGGAAAAGCCAACATCATCATCTTCCCGAACCTGCATGCCGGCAATATCGGCGTAAAGCTGATCCAGATCTTCGGCCATGCAAATGCATACGGCCCGGTCCTTCAGGGCTTCGCGCAGCCGGTCTGCGACTTCTCCAGATCCGCACCGGTTGAGGAAATGCTGGGCAACGTCGCGATGCTGATCATCCGCGCAGGCGCAAAGGACTGACGGAAACAGAAAGGCAAGAAGAGTCTTTCGTACAGATTTTCGCAAAGTGTCGTGTGCATTCCCCGCAAAAAGCGGTATGCTTGGAACGTAAGAAAAATACTGATCGGGTCCTTGACCCGGATGTGATTTATGAAGAGGCCGCCGGCTGCTTCGATGGGCGGCATTTCAGATCAGGAGGTCCAATATGAAATACGAGAGAATCAGAAAAATCGTCCTTGAAGCCATCCAGGAAGCGGTTGCAGAAGGTCTGGTAAAGGGTACATCCGGCAACATCGCCCTTCGCGATGATGAAGATGATGTCGTGGCGATCACACCGAGCGGCATTTCCTATACAGGCATGACAGCTGAAGATATCGCGATCGTGGATCTCAACGGAAAGTGGCTGGACGGCCCGTACAAGCCCTCATCGGAAGTTCCGATGCATACGGCTGTTCTCCGCGCGAGACCGGACGTCAAGGCGACTGTTCATACACATGCGATGTTCGCGACGATCATGGCGATGGGCGAGAACCCGGAGCTTCGTCCGATCACTCCGCCGCAGTGCGAGTTCACACCGGTCGGCATCGTTCCGTTCACGATGCCCGGCTCCGACGAGGTCGCTGACCGCGTGGTCGAGGCGCTCGGCAAAGACGGCAAGGCCGTTCTCATCAAGAACCACGGCATGTTCTGCTGCGGCAAGAACATGAAGCAGGCGATGCATGCTGCTACTTATACGGAAGAGATGGCTCTGACCACATTCTACTCCAAGCTCCTTGGCGTGTATGAGCCGATGCCGGAAGAAGCGGTAGCGGCTATGAAGGCTCTGATCGCAGCGGATCAGGCTGTCTGATTGGTTTCACCGAATTATGAAAAGGGACCGGTATCTGTTTCGGCAGATACCGGTTTTATTCTTTTGGAACCGCCGCTCTATGCCGGTCAGTCCGGGCCGGTTTGCGCAAATCATGTCATTGTGATACTATTTAGATGTATGCGGATTACAGAAACGGACGGATTCCTTCAGCGGGAACATACCCGGACTGCGAACCATGGATCTGAGAGGGGATAACATGGTGAAGAAAGATCGTTTTCATTTTGCAATCAATGATATGGCGATGGATGAAGAGCACTTTCACCAGGATATTGAACTGCTCTACATCCTGGAGGGGGTCGTGGATGTCAATGTGGAGAAAAAGATCTCCCATCTGAAGTCGGATGACATCTATATCGTCAACGCCAATCGGAAGCATTCCTTCCATACGGAGGGATCCAATATCCTGATGCTGCGCCTGATGATCAACTACCAGATGGTGTCGGAGAGTACGCCGAACGGCGAGGCGATCTTCTGGTGCGATTCCTCTGTGGCGGACAGCGACAAGTACGAGCGGCTGCGCAGGCAGCTGCGCGCGATGCTGCAACACTATGTCGAAAACCGGAATTATATTGACTCGTACGGGTATCTGGCGGATTGCTACGGCGTGCTGGAATATCTGACCGCGCACTATATGCTGCGCGCAAGCGATCTGCAGAAAACCGAAGACGGAGACCGGTACGAGGACCGGCTCAGGCAGATCAACCATTATATCTACAATAACTACGATCAGCCGATCAGCATGAAGGAGCTCTCCGAGAAGCTCTTTTTGTCAAATGGCTATCTGTCCCGCTTCTTCAAGAAAAACTACGGTATGAATTTTGCGGGCTATCTGACCAACGTGCGGCTTTTCCACGCGGCCGACGACCTGGTTTATACGGACGACCCGATCACCCGGATCGCGTACAACAACGGGTTTACGTCCGCGGCCCTTTTTAATAAGGTTTTCAAGAAGGCATACGGCCAGACGCCTTCCGAGTTCCGCAAGCAGAGCAGCCGGGGCGTTTATGAGGACAATAAAGCCCATCAGGAGGAACTTGAGAAGAGACTGGAACGGATGCTGGAGTCGGAAGGCGGTTCCGGCGAGGAAGAGAGCACGGACCGCCGCAGTGCGGGCGGCGAATATCCCGTCCAGTTTTATGACGCACTGAAAAACAGCTGGGGCAATACGATCAGTTTCGGCGATGCCTCCAATCTGCTGCATTCTTCGGTCAGAGAGCATCTGATGCTCTTAAAGGAAGCGCTCGGTTTCACCTATGTCCGCTTCTGGAGCCTCTTTATAGAAGACTTCTTTATCCGTCCCGAACAGCAGGAATATAATTTCAGCCAGATCGACTCGGTCCTGGACTTTGTGCTTGAGCTCGGCATGAAGCCGTATATCGAGCTCGGGATCAAGCCGCGGATCATTCATTATGAGATCGGGGAATCCGACGTCGCGCATCATGTGACGATGGAGGATTATTCTCCCGAACAGTGGGAACGGCTCATGAAGGCGTTCATGCGCCATCTGTCCAATCATTACGGACAGGCGGTGCTCGACGACTGGCGGATGGAACTGTGGTTTGATGAAAACTGGCGTCAGGACCGCGAAAACGGGGAGCGGTATCTGAAGCTTTTCGATATCACATACAAAGCGGTGAAGAACTGCAATGAGAAGATCCAGGTCGGCGGATACGGGATCCGGATGGATATCGGCATCGAAACGCGCCGGGCGTTTCTCGCCAAGTGGAATGAACGAAGCAGCCGGCCGGACTTCCTGTCCATCATGTTTTACGCCTATGAGCGGCGTGAGGACGGACTGGACCGCTATGCCAAGAGAAGCACGGACAATGAAGCGCTGCTTCATCTCCTCACGCGGGAGAAAGCGATGATCGCCGAGGTCGGGATGTGGGATCTGCCGATCGTGCTCAATGAATGGAGCCTGACGCCGTCCGTCCGGAATTATATCAATGACACGACGTTCAAAGGCGCCTATATCATCAAGAATATGATTGATATGTACGGGAAGGTGGACGTCTCGGTCTACTGCGCCGGAAGCGACCGCCAGTATGCTTCTTTTGATACGCCGGATCTTCTGTTCGGGGGAAACGGCCTTCTGACAAAGGATGCGATCATGAAGCCGGCGGCCTTTGCCTTTGATTTCATGAACCGGCTCTTCCCGTATTACATCGGGAGAGAAGAAAACTATCTGATCACAACGGACCGGCATGACAACTACAGCATCGTCTGCCACAACCAGCAGGTGCTCAATTACAACTACTATCTGACGCCCGAATCGGAGATGGAGCGCGGCGCGATGTGGAAGTACTACGAGGGCAGGCAGAAACTGGAACTGCACATCAAACTGGAGGGCGTGACCCCGGGGACGTACCGGATCAAGACGTACCGCATCAATGATACGAGCGGAAGCGTGCTGAAGATCTGGGGCGATCTGGACTATGAGCGGGAGCTGTCGAGAAACGACCTGAAGTATTTCCGGCGCGTCTGTGAACCCAACATGACGATCCGGACCGTGAAAACCGAGGATACGGACCTCCTGATCGAAGAAGAGCTGGCTCCGAATGAGATCACACTGGTCAGGATTCACTACAGTGTATGACCAGACCCTTTGCAAGACCCGGGAGAATAAAGCATGAGGGACAGCAGGGATTTTCAGATTGAGATTATGGGCAGCGGAAAGCGCGGTGAACACGCGCATTCCGCTGTTCAGTTTATCTATGTGGTTTCCGGTACCGCAGACCTTTCCGTACAGGACGCAGCGTATGAGATGCATCAGGACGACGTCATTTTGATCAATGCCATGGTGCCGCATGCCTTCCGCGTGCGGAAAGGGGGCATCATCTGCATCCTGAAGATCGAGTACCGGATCATCACGTCGCTGATGCCGGATGCCGGCGGGATCTTTCTGCTCAACTCCCTGACGGAGCCGGAGCGGCCGTATGAGGAGATTCGCAGCCTGTTTCACGAGATTGTGTATCTGGAGAACATGGGGGATCCGGGCAGCGTAAGCCGCATCTACCGCGATCTGTACGAATTGCTCCATATCCTGTTCGTGCACTGCATGGTGCGTCATCCGGGCAGGGCGGCGGGACAGACAAAGCTGTCTGACGATGAGAAACTGCAGCAGATCATCGCGTACGTCAGCGCGCATTACCAGGAATCCTTTTCGCTCTCGGCCCTCGCGAAGGAGATGTATGTCTCGACGTCGACGCTGTCGCGATTCTTCAGGAAACAGACGGGTATCTATTTTGCGGATTACGTAAATGAAGTGCGCCTGACGCACGCGGTCGGCGAGATGCGGTATACCGGGAAGAGCCTGACGCGCATCGCGGCGGACTGCGGGTTTTCAAATGCCTCCGTCTTCGCGAAGCTGTTTCACGAAAAGTACGGCCTGTCTCCGAACGTGTGGCGGAAGAAGACGGCGGAGGAGGAGAAAAAGCACCGGGAAGATGAGGCCGCCCTCAGGAAAGAAGTGCAGGACCGGCTTAAAAAACAGCAGGGGCGCCGGAATGAGCTCATAAAGGGGCAGGAACTGGTCCTTCCCGTGTCCTCCACGCAGCGTCTGCACCAGCCGTTTGCGCGGGTTGTGACGATCGGCTCGATGTCGGATCTTGCCAAGGCCAATCTGCAGTTCCACCTCCTGTATGCGGTGCGGGAACTGCACGTCACGCATGCGCGGATCTGGTCTGTTTTTGCGAAAGACCTGCAGATCACAGACGGCCGGACGCTCGGAAACTATAATTACAACGCGATCGACGCGGTGCTTGATACGCTCGTGGAGAATCATATCGGGGTGTATTTTGATTTCGGAAACCGGCCGACTATGGCCGCGCGGACGATGAGCAAACCCGTGTATGACGAGGACCGCCAGATTCCCTTTGTATCCCGCAGGGCATTTGAATCCCTCTTTGAGGATTTTGTCATGCACCTTGTGCGCAGGTACGGGAGAGAGGAGGTCCGGAACTGGATTTTCGACTTCAATGAAGATCCCAGCTACAGAGGCGCAAGCCGCTATTACGCGGATCCGGAGTACGACTTCATAAATGTGTGGGAGTTCGGCTCCCGGACCGTCAGGCGCATCGTCGAAGGCGCCAGAGTCGGCGGCCCGGTTGGCCTTCCGAACGGAACACGCGATGAGATCCGCCATTTCCTTGAGGAAGCGGGGAAACGGGACTGCCTTCCGGACTTTTTGTCCCTGATTCTCTTTCCGTATCAGCCTTCCGCGGACGGGGGCACGGAACGCGATCCGGATCCGCTTTTTGAGGAGAGACAGCTCCGAAATGTGAAGCAGATCCTCACGGCAGCGGGCCTGCCGGATCTCCCGGTTTATGTCGTGGACTGGAACATGGCGGTGTCGACGAGAAATATCCTGAATGACAGCTGCTTCCGCGGCGCCTATCTGTGCGCCAGGGCCCATACGATGATGCGGTATGCGGACGTCGTAAGTATCTGGGTCGTCTCGGACTGGATCAGCAGTTATTTCGATTCAAGAAGTATCCTGAACGGCGGTGGCGGGATGCTGACGAGGGACAGCATCCGGAAACCGGTCTTTTTCGCACAGCAGTTTTTAAGCAGACTGAGCGGGACGGTTCTGTACGCCGATGCCAACCTGATCGTGACGATGCGGAGCGCCGACAGCTTCATGATCCTGGCTGTCAATGACGTCCCGTTCCACGTCAGCTACTATCTGAAGGAAGAAGACGAGATCCTGCCCGATGAGTCCGACCAGGTCGTCTCTGAGGGAAAACCGGCCGCGTTTGACCTGTTCCTCAGCGGTCTTGCCGACGGTGACGAGTATATTGTCAAGACCCGGAGCGTCAGCCGCCATCACGGCAGCATCCTGGATGAGTGGAAGCGCTTCCGCTACGAGACGTCGCTTGAGCGGCAGGACATCAAGTATCTTCAGGAGATCTGCGTGCCGCATATGAGTATGGAGCGGCGGAAGGTGAGCGGAGGGCGACTGCCGATCCGGGTGGTGCTCGACGCGCAGGAATTTCAGCTGCTGCATGTATACCGGTACCGGAATATCTGACAGGAAAGCGGCTTCGCTGCTGTGCAATTCACGCACGAGTCCTCTTCGGGAATCGAGAGATACAAAATGCAACGAAAGCACTTTGGTTGTTGCGCGAAGGCCTGACACGCATTGTTTTTTGCAACAGTCGACTGATAATCTATAATGAGCGGACAGTTGAAACAGGTGATACGTGCTATCATGAATTCATCAAAATTAAACGTCAAAGGAGGTATGTATGGCCGGTAAGCTGAAAAACCCGCTCATTCCGGGCTATTATCCGGATCCGAGCATCTGCCGGGTCGGTGATGACTTTTATCTGGTTTGCTCAAGCTTTGAGCTTTATCCCGGAATTCCGATCTTCCACAGCCGGGATCTGGTGCACTGGGAGCAGATCGGGAATGTGATGACGGAAGACAATGACTTCCATGTCGAACTGAGCTACGGCGCCAACGGCGTGATGGCTCCGACGATCCGCTATCATGACGGGACCTTTTATATCATCAACGCCAACTTCTGCGATAAGGGCAATTATATCGTGACGGCGAAAGATCCCGCAGGACCCTGGTCCGGGATTCACTGGCTTGACGACGTTCCCGGAATCGACGCGTCGATCTTTTTTGACGACGACGGGCAGTGCTATATCATGGGGACCGGAAATGTCTGGGACAACGGCACCGGCGTGAAGGAGCGCGGCATCTGGCTCGCGAAATACGACATCGAACATTTCAGGATGGCCGGCGAGCCGTATACGATCTGGAACAGTGCGCTCAGGGGGGCTGCTTCGCCGGAATCGCCTCACCTCTATCATATCGGGGAATATTATTATCTGATCATCGCCGAGGGCGGTACGGAGCATTATCACAGCGTGGCGGTGGCCAGAAGCAAAGAACTGTTCAGCTTCTATGAAGGCAACCCGGCGAACCCGGTGATGACGCACCGGCACATGGGCTTTAAAGCGCCGATCATTAACGTCGGTCACGCGGATCTTGTGGATCTTCCGGACGGAAGCTGGTACGCGGTGATGCTCGGATCCCGCCTCATCGAGGGCGCGCACAAGAACCTCGGCCGGGAAACCTTCATCTGCCCGGTCGTCTGGGAGCGGGAATGGCCGCTGTTTTCACCGGAAACCGGAAAGATCGAGTGGGAATACCCCGCGCCGGCTTCGCTTCCTGAAACCGTGTATCCGGAAGAAAACGCAAGGGACGAATTTGACGATCCGGTGCTTCCGCCGTACTTCACCTACTGGGGCAGACCTTATGAGCGGTATGACCGAATTGAAGACTCGAAGTTAAAGATCCGCTGCATCGCCAGGCCTCTGGAGGCGGATCTGAGCCCGGTCAGTTTCGAGGCGAAGAAGGACCGCACCGCATACGCGGCCTTTATCGCGAGAAGACAGCGCCAGCCGAAAGCGGCTGCGACGGCGCGGATGCATTTTCTTCCAAGCGGTAAGGAAGAAGCGGGGCTTGCCGTACTTCAGGCTTTCGATCACAAGCTGCGCGTGATGCGCTGCGAGGAAGACGGCAGACAGCTTCTGAAAGTTGTGCTTGATACCTCGGACTTTACGGGACTGCCGTTCCTGCCCGGATTCACGAGCACGAAAAAGCATACGGTCATCAAAGAGGCCGACTATCCGTCCGCGGACGTCGTGCTCCGGATCACGATGGATGACGAAGACTTCCGCGTGCTGTACGGCGATTCGGAAGAGTCCCTCACCGAGCTGTGCGCGGTCGACGGGCGGACGATCAACCCGGAGAAGGTCGGGTGCATGGTCGGTACGATGATCGGCATGTACGCGAGCGCAAACGGTGAGGAAAGCACAAACTGCGCGGAGTTTGAGTTCTTCGAACTCAAGCAGTGAGCCGGCATCATCTTATCCTGTACAGTCTGTTATAATGCGGAAACCGTATTATGATCTGTAAACATAATGAGAGAGGAGATCACAATGAAAGAAAAAGCAAGTCCAAAGCTGCTGGTCGGTTACGGCCTTGGCGAAGTCGCGTGCCAGATGAGCTGGTACATGATCAACAACTATCTGAATATCTTCTATACGGATGTTGTCGGTCTGTCCGGTGCCGCGATTTCAGCCATCGTCCTCATCGCCCGTATCTGGGACGCGATCAATGACCCGATGATGGGGCAGATCGCCGACCGCACCCATACCCGCTGGGGTAAGTTCCGCCCCTACCTGTTCTTTGCACCGCCGTTCCTGGCTATCTTTAATATCCTGACGTTTACGGTATTCCCGGTACAGGGAATGGCCAAGATCATACTGTGCGGCGTCTGCTATATCGGCGCGGGCATGGCCTACACGGCTTGCTCCATCGCTTATCAGGCTCTTCTGAACGTCATCGCGGTGGATTCCAGAATCCGTCAGCTGCTGGCGACGGCCAGAAGTACCGGCGCTTCCATCATCGGCATCATCCTCTCCATGGTTGCGATGCCTCTGATCCTCCGCTTCAGCTCCAGCGTCAATGAAGCCGGTGAAGCGATGGCGGACGGCCACGGCTACTTCGTTGCGACCGTGATCTTCTCACTGGTCCTGATCCCGGTCTTCTGGGTATGCGCACTGATCTGCAAAGAAACCTATACAGAGCATCTTCACAGCTCACAGCCGCAGGAAAAGGCGACTTTCGTCAGCAACATGAAGGGCCTGTTCCAGAATGACCAGCTTCTCCTCGTCGTGATCGCCACCGTGATCGGTACGATCTGCGTCACAGGACGTTACGGCATCCTGGTTTATCACGTCATCTACGTCGTCGGCGGACCGCAGTATATCGCGACGATGTTTACCGCGATGACCCTCGGCCAGCTTGTGGGTACGCTCACCGTGCCGTGGGGCACCAAGGTATTCGGCAAGCGCAATTACATGATCATCATGAACGTCGTGATGGCAGCCGGATTTGTCGCGCTGTTCCTCAACCCGACCAACAACCCGGTATTCCTGATCGGCGCATCCTTCATCGGCTCTCTCGGATTCGGCGCTCCGGCGATCTGCTACGGCATGGTCGGCGACTCGCTTGAATACGGCGACTGGAAGCTTGGCAAACGTCAGGAAGGCCTTGCGGCATCCATGCTGAGCTTCGGCGTCAAGCTGGCTACCGCGATCTGCGCACCGGTCGTGCTTCTTCTGGAAGCAGTCGGTTATGTCCCCAATGTCGAGCAGGCGGCGTCCACCAAGATGGGCATCAACTTCATGGTCAACATGCTGCCCGCGATCCTGGCTCTCGTTTCCTGCATCCCGCTGATCTGGTACAAGCTGTCCGATAAGCGCGTGTCGGAGATCCGTGCGGATCTGGAAGCCGGCAAGCATAAATGGGACAAGTAAATAAAATCGTAAATAAGGAAACATATCCGGCAGCGGCAGGGGTCAGTCCCCTGCCGCTGCCGTCTTGACGCACAGAGGCAATTTGGCTACACTTATTTAGAATTTGATATAAACGTGTAACCGGAGGAACCATTTTCATGAATGAACGGAAACCGAACGCAAAAGCGCTGCTGCCGATCCTTGTTTTCCTTGTGCTGTATCTGGGATGCGGGATTTATTTTGAGTACATCAATCCCACGGAAGGGCAGATGGGATTCTATGTGATCTCGGTCGTAGTCGCATTCAGCGCGGCCCTGATCATCGCGTTTATCCAGAACCGCAGCCTCAGCTTCGACGAGAAAATCCACCTGTGCGCGAAGGGTATCGGCGATGACAACATCGTCATCATGCTTTTCATCTTCCTGATGGCCGGCGCGTTCAGCGGCCTTGCGAGTGCGGCCGGAGGCGCGTCCAGCACAGCCAATCTGATGCTCAACCTGATACCCGGCCAGATGGCGGTTCCGGGCCTCTTCGTGATCGCCTGCCTGATCTCCATGTCCATGGGCACAAGCGTGGGGACGATCACGGTTCTCGTGCCGATCGCCGCCGAGATCGTGAAGCATACCGGCCTTTCGATGCCCCTCGTGGTCGGTACCGTCGTGGGAGGATCCATGTTCGGCGACAATCTGTCCGTCATCTCGGACACGACGATCGCGGCGACCAGGACGCAGGGCGTCGAGATGCGCGACAAGTTCCGGGTGAACATCAAAGTTGCGCTGCCGGCCGCCCTGATCACCACGGTGGTCCTTGTGTTCTATGCCTTCAGCCATCCCGCGACGAAGCTTGCGTCTTACCCGTTCAATATCTGGCTGGCACTGCCGTATTTCGTCGTGCTGGCCCTCGCCCTGATCGGCCTCAACGTCTTCATCGTGCTCGGCATCGGCATCATTCTCTTCTTTATGATCGGCGGCGCGGCCGGAACCGTTACGTTCGCGTCCGCATTTTCCGCGATGGGAAATGGCACGAGCAATATGTTTGAGACGATGATCGTCACGATCCTTGTCGCCTCCATCAGCGCGCTCATGGCGGAGTACGGCGGGTTCGCCTACATCCTGGCCTTCATCCGGAAGCATGCGCGGACGAAAAAGGGAGGCATGCTCGGCATCTGCGCGCTCACCGGACTTATGGATCTGGCGACCGCGAATAATACCGTGGCGATCGTGATCGCGGCCCCGATCGCAAAAGAAATCGGCGAAGAATACAAGATCGAGCCGAAAAGTGTGGCGTCGCTTCTGGATACGGCTTCGTGCATCATGCAGGGCATCATCCCGTACGGCGCCCAGCTTCTGGTCGCCGCGACGATGGCCGGGATCAGCAGCATCACAGTGATCCCGTTCCTGTTCTATCCGTTTCTGCTGTTTGTGTTTGTCCTGATCTCGATCCTGCTTAACCGCTCGTAAAGAACGCAGTTTTTCGCTTTCCGGATCTGGCATGTGCTCCGCTGCTCTGGTATACTGGTCTGGATCATGAAGCAAAGACCTTAAAAGCGATTTCCGGAGATCCGGAAACAGAAAGAAGAGTAACGGACGAAGATGAAGATTTATCTGACGAGACACGGGCAGACACGGCTGAATAAAGAACGGCTGATGCAGGGAAGAACCGACGAGCCGTTAAATGAAACAGGGATCAGGCAGGCGGAGCGGATGCATGAGATTCTGACCAAGGCGGAGCCGGAACTGCGCTTTGACGCGGTCTATGCCAGCCCGCTGGACAGGGCTGTTCAGACGGCCGCGATCATCAGCGGCTTTCCGAGAGAGCAGATCCGGATCGATGAGCGGATCCTGGAGACGGATTTCGGAAAGTATGAGCTGGCGGATTATACCGCCCTCGGACCCGCGATGTCGCTGTACTGGGCGATGCCCGAGATCTTTCCGGCGCCGCCGACCGTCGAGACCGTCAGGTCGATGACAGAGAGAAGCCGGTCTTTCCTCAAGGACCTCGAGGCGAAAGAGGGAGAGCTCGAAAATGTGCTCGTCACCTGCCACGGAGGCATCATCCGGGCACTCTGCGGCTATCTGGAGGACCGCGCGTCGGGCATCAAGTGGCGGCCGAAGCCGCATAACTGCGAAGTGAGAGTTTATGAATCATCCGGGGGCGTTCACCGGACGCTCCGGTCTTATCAGCTTGATTCTTGACAGGGGGCGGGCTTTCTTATTAAGGTAGTATCAGGGCACTTGCAAATGGCTGGCTCCAGCCGCATTTTACAGATGACAAGGAGGAAATTATGAAAAAACTTGCTTTGGTTCTTTGCACAGCACTCGCGGTTTCGGCGATCTTCCAGACGGCGGTATTTGCGGAAGAGAAACAGTACAAGGTCGCGATGATTCTTGACTCATCCATTAATGACGGCGGCTGGGGTTCCGCGTGCTACAACGCGATGGTCGACGCGGCCGAAAAGCGCGGATGGGACTATCAGGTGACGGACAGCATCGGACAAGATGAATTCTATGAATCCATCGCGTCCTACTGCAACCTCGGCTATGATATGATCTATGCGCCGGGCAATGAATATACGGATGCGGTCATCCAGGCCGCCGAA
>CACXFK010000258.1 GCA_902766945.1 uncultured Lachnospiraceae bacterium
AAGATGGATAAAAACCGGGGAAAAAAGCGCTTTCAATCAAATTTCAGCCTCATACGCTTTTTCGTGAAAGGAAGTCTCTGCGACTTTCTTTTCAGCATGCTGTTCGCATGCCTCGTCTCCCTCTTCGATATGCTGAACCCGAAGATCATCATGTTCACCGTGGACGAGGTCATCGGGTCATCCGGCGCGAAGCTCACCGGATTTACCGGCGCTCTGATCAGCAGATGGAATCTCCTTCCGTATCTGAGGACACACCTTCCCGCAATCGCCGCGATCGTGATCGGCGTCGCGCTTTTTGCCGCCTTATTCCGGTATCTCTTCCGGCTGTTCAATGCGAGGGCGGCCGAACGGCTCGTGAAGAGGATGCGGGACACCCTCTATGAACAGATCCAGCATCTCCCCGCCTCCTGGCATACCGCAAACAGTACGGGAGATCTGATCCAGCGGTGTACGTCGGACGTGGAGACCATCAAGGTCTTCCTTTCGGAGCGTCTGACCGAGCTCATCCGCATGCTTGTCCTGATCGCGATGGCGGTCAGCTTTATGGCCGGCATCAGCATACGCCTCACGTTTTTTGCCTCGCTCTTTATTCCGGTCGTCGTGGGCTATTCCCTCATTTTCCATCTCAAGATCGGCAATGCGTTCAGGGCGGCGGACGAGGAAGAGGGTAAGCTCTCCGCTGTGGCGCAGGAAAATCTGACAGGCGTCCGGGTTGTCCGGGCATTCGGCCGTGAACTCTATGAGAGAGAACGCTTCGAGAAGCAGAACGGTTCCTACACCCGCCGCTGGGTGCGCCTGATCCGCATACTGGCCGCGTACTGGTCCGCGGGCGACCTTCTTACCGGCGCGCAGCAGCTGCTGGTTACGGCGCTTGGAGCCGGACTGTGTGTGGCCGGAGAGATCACGGCCGGAGAATATATCGCATTTGTCTCTTACAACGTGATGCTGATCTGGCCGGTGCGCGCGCTCGGAAGAGTGATCGCGGAGATGAGCAAAGCCGGCATATCCGTTGACCGTCTCCGCTATATTATGAACGCGGAGCGCGAGAGGATACCGGAGACGGGTCTCACGCCTCCGATGGACCGGGAGATCGAGTTTTCACACGTCACGTTCCGCTATCCGTTTGAAACGGAGGCCGGACACAATACGCTGGACGACGTTTCTTTCCGGATTCCGGCCGGGTCAACCGTCGGCATCATCGGGACGACGGGATCCGGGAAATCGACGCTCGTTTCGCTTCTTCTCAGATTGTATGCACTTGAGGCGGGAAATGGCTCCATTACCATCGGCGGCGTCAATATCGCCGATATCGATACGGCCTATCTGAGGAGCCGGATCGGCATCGTGCTTCAGGAACCGTATCTGTTCTCACGCACGCTGGGAGAAAACATCCGGATCGCGGCACCGGATGCGGATGAGGAAGAGCTTCGCCGCGCGGTCCGCATCGCGGATCTTGAGGAGACGGTCCGGCGCTTTCCCGCCGGATTTGAGACGTTTGTCGGCGAGAGGGGCGTGACGCTCTCGGGGGGCCAGAAACAGAGGGCGGCCATCGCGCAGATGCTGATCCGGAGGACGCCGGTTATGATCTTCGACGATTCGCTCTCCGCGGTTGATTCCGAGACAGATGCCCACATCCGCAGCGCAATTGAGAAAAGCACCGGGAATGCGACGGTGATCCTGATCGCACACCGGATTACGACTGTGATGCGGGCCGACCAGATCATCGTCATGGACCGCGGCCGGATCGCAGAGTGCGGATCACACGAGGAACTCATGGCTTTCGGAGGCATTTACAAAAAAATTCATGATCTGCAGAGCCTGGAAGGAGGGGTGTCATGAACGCTGAAAACCATCATCCCTCTCTGCCTTTTTTCGGAATTCCGAGACTGAAGCCGTTCCTTATGCCCTATATGAGGACGATCATCTTCATGCTCATTTTGGGGTTCCTTTCGAGCCTGATTGACGCGGCCTATCCGCTTTTTAACCGATATGCGCTCGATCACTTCGTCGGCGGGTCGACGCTTGACGGCCTTCCGGCCTTTATCGGGCTCTACGCGGGGATCCTCGTGTTTCAGGTGATCATCAACTATAAGAGCACCTACGACTGCGGCCGGATCGAGATCACGATCGACCGCGACTTAAGAAATGCTTCCTTCAATCACCTTCAGACGCTGTCCTTTTCTTATTTCAATCAGAACAGCGTGGGCTACATTCACTCGAGGGTGATCAGCGACTCCGGCAAGATCGGCGAAGTCGTGTCCTGGAGACTGATGGACCTCATGTGGAACGGCGCTTATATCGTGTGCACGATCTTCGTGATGTTTTTTACCAGCGCGCGTCTTGCGGTCCTGATCCTCATCCTGATCGCCGCGGCGTCGGTCCTGATCGCGGTCTTCCAGAAAAAACTGGTTGTCTTAAACAGGGAGATCCGGGAGCAAAATGCCGTCATAACCGGCGATTTCAACGAGGGCATCACAGGCGCCGGCACGATCCGGATCCTCGCGGCGGAGCGCCTCATGCAGGACAGCTTTGAAAAAGATACGCGGCGGATGAAGAGGATCTCGATCCGCACGGTCCGCGTCTCGGCGCTGCTCACTTCGCTTGTGACCCTGATGTCCGGGCTTGCACTGGCGGTCGTACTGTCGCAGGGCGGACAGCTCACCCGGGAGGGGCTCATCCGGATCGGGACGCTGTCTGTCTTTACCTCCTACGCGCTCGGCATGATCGAGCCGCTTCAGAACGTGATCGCATGCTTTGCGGCCTTTATTCAGATCCAGGTCAATATCGAGCGGTTCACAAAGCTTCTTAGGGAACGCTCGGACGTCTCCGACAGGCCGGAGGTCATCGAAAAATACGGAGATTCTTTCCATCCGAAGAAGGAGAACTGGGAAGCGCTTCACGGGGACATCGAGTTCCGCGACGTGACGTTTCGTTACCCGGACGGAGATGAAAATGTCCTGGAGCATTTTTCGCTCACCGTGCCGCAGGGCACTTCGGTCGCCATCGTCGGGGAGACGGGCGCGGGGAAGTCCACGCTTGTCAATCTCGTCTGCCGGTTTTACGAGCCTACGGAGGGCACGCTCCTGATCGACGGGCGGGACGGGCGGGAGCGCTCGGCGCTCTGGCTTCACTCGAATCTCGGGTACGTGCTCCAGTCGCCGCATCTGTTCCAGGGGTCCGTGCGTGAGAATCTCCGCTACGGCAAACCGGAAGCGACGGACGAAGAGATCTGGGAGGCCCTGAAACTTGTCGCCGCGGATCACATCGTGGCGCGCATGGACGCGGGGCTTGACAGTGAGGTCGGCGAAGGCGGAAATATGCTGTCTGTAGGAGAGAAACAGCTGCTTTCCTTTGCGAGGGCACTGCTTGCCGATCCGGCGCTGCTTGTGCTCGACGAAGCGACGGCCTCGGTCGATACGCTGACCGAGAAGGCGATCCAGAACGCGATCTCCGTGGTGACGAAGGGGCGGACCTCCTTTATCATCGCGCACAGGCTCTCTACGATTACGGGCGCCGACGTGATCCTCGTCGTGGATGACGGCAGGATCACCGAGCGGGGAACGCACAGAGAACTCCTTGCCAAAAAGGGAACGTATTACAAGTTTTATACGGAGCAGTATAAGGATATCTGACAGGGATATGATAGATAAGAACGGGCGCAGTATCGAGTATCTGCGCATATCGATAACGGACCGGTGCAATCTGCGGTGTGTGTACTGCATGGCGGAGGAAGGGGTGCATGCGATCGGTCATGCGGAGATCCTTCGTTTTGAGGAGATTCTCCGCCTGGTGCGGATCATGACCGGACTCGGGCTGAAGCATCTGAGGATCACCGGCGGAGAACCGATGGCCCGCATCGGCTGTCTTGATCTCGTGAAGCAGCTGCACGAGGTTCCGGGCGTCAGCAGCATCTCGATGACGAGCAACGGCATCTTGCTGAAGGACCGGATCCGGGAGGCAAAAAGCGCGGGCCTTTCTTCTTTAAACATCAGCATCGATTCATTGAATCCCGAAACGTATGCCCGCCTGACCCGGGGAGGCGGCGTCAGCGAAGCGCTGTGCACATTGGACCAGGCACTTGAAGCGGGATTGAATGTTAAGGTTAACGCCGTCCCGATTCGAGGTTATAATGAAGAGGAGCTGGCTGCGCTCGCAGAGCTCGCCCGGCGGGACAGGCTGTGCGTGCGCTTTATCGAACTGATGCCCATCGGGTGCGGAAAGGATCTTGAACGGATTCCATGCGCCGAGGTTATGGAGAGACTGGAAAACGCTTTCGGAAAACCGGTCCCGGATACGCAGGTCTATGGCCGCGGCCCGGCCCGCTATGTGAAATATCCCGGTTTCAAAGGGGCCGTCGGGTTCATCAGTGCGGTCAGCCATGAGTTCTGCAGGACCTGCAACCGGGTTCGCCTGACCGCGGACGGACAATTGAAACTGTGCCTGAATCACACGAAGGGACTTGACTTAAGAGCGATGCTCCGCGGGGGAGCGGATGATGATGAAATCCGGGACGCCGTAAGGGCGGCGATCGCGGATAAGCCGGAACGGCATGCGTTTTATGAAGCGGTCTGTGATCATGAAATGCGGTGGATGAATGAGATCGGAGGATAAGATGGCGGGAGAAGTACTCGCGGTATGTATAAGCGCAGAAAGAGGGACGCAGAAGCAAAATGCGGGAAGCGCGGTATTTGTCGCACAGTACGGCATAGAAGGAGACGCCCACGCGGGCAGCTGGCACCGTCAGGTGAGCCTGATCAGCGCGGAGAAGATCGAGGCATTCAGGAGTAAAGGAGCCGCAGTCGGCTACGGCGCTTTTGGCGAGAACCTGGTCGTGTCGGGCATTGACTTCCGGTCCCTGCCTGTGGGAACGAGACTCAGGTGCGCGGACGTGTTGCTCGAGATCACCCAGATCGGAAAGGACTGCCATACGCACTGCGCGATTTATCAGCAGACGGGCGACTGCATCATGCCGCGGGAAGGCGTATTTGCACGGGTCCTTCAAGGGGGCACGATCCGGACGGGCGACAAGATGGTGATCGAGCCGCGCCGGGATCCGATGCCGTGGCAGGCGGCCGTCATCACCCTCAGCGATAAAGGAGCAAAAGGCGAACGCGAAGATAAAAGCGGGCCGGCCATCGCAAAACGGCTGAAAGAGAGCGGCTATGACGTCATTGAGCAGTTTCTGCTGAGCGACGACCCGGAGCTGCTTACGCGCCACCTGATCCGTCTGTGTGATCAGAGGCAGCCGGATCTCATCCTGACGACCGGCGGAACGGGTTTTTCCGCGAGGGACAACACCCCTGAAGCGACGCTTGCGGCCGCTGAGCGGAATGTCCCCGGCATCGCGGAGGCGATCCGCGCCGCATCACTTAAGATCACAAAACATGCGATGCTTTCCCGCGCCGTATCCGTAATCCGCGGAAAGACACTGATCATCAATCTGCCGGGCAGTCCGAAGGCATGCATGGAAAGCATGGACGTTTTTATGGATGCGATCCCACACGCGATGGGGCTCCTCAGGGGCGACGTTACGGACTGCGCGCTGCCCTTAAGCCACAGGGGACACTTGTGAAAAGCCGCCTGAATCAGTTAATGCAGATGTGAGCGTTTCAGGGAGTGGAAGCAGATGGAAAAAAGCAAATGGGACTGGTTGCGCAGATCTACCTGCTCGTTCTGACCGCGATTCTCATTATTGTCGGAATTACTCAGGTCTCACAGTCACAAATTCAATCTTTGACACAGGATTCTCGTGACTTCAGTCATGAGAGGAATGTGCAGGAGAAACTCGTCTTTGACATGAGTCCAAAGCT
>CACXFK010000259.1 GCA_902766945.1 uncultured Lachnospiraceae bacterium
CATATTGCCGGTGCCGGAAGCTTCCTTGGAAGCCGTGGAGATCTGCTCGGAGACATCCGCCGCCGCGAAGATGATCTCGCCGTTCGACACTTTATAATCCTCGATGAACACGACCTTCAGCTTGCCCTGAAGCGCCGGATCGTTGTTGATGGAATCCGCGACCGAGTTGATCAGCTTGATGATCAGCTTCGCGATCTTGTAGCCGGCCGACGCCTTCGCTCCGAAGATAAACGTCCTCGGATAGAAATCCATCTCCGGATGCTCCTTCAGCTGATTGCGCAGATACATCACATGCATGATGTTCAGTAGCTGACGCTTATACTCGTGCAGACGCTTGACCTGGACGTCAAAAATGGAGTTCGGATCCACCTCCACCCCGTTGTGCTCCAGGATATAGGCCGCGAGACGCTGCTTGTTCTTGTACTTGATGTTCATGAACTCCTGCTGCGCTTTCGGGTCGTCGACATAAAGCTTCAGCTTCTGCAGCTCGGACAGATCCGTGACCCATCCGTCGCCGATCTTGTCGGTGATCCAGTTCGCGAGCTCTCGATTGCCGTGAAGCAGGAACCGTCTCTGCGTGATGCCGTTGGTCTTGTTATTGAACTTCTCCGGCATCATCTCATAGAAGTCGTGCAGCACGTCCTTCTTCAGGATCTCCGTGTGCAGCGCCGCGACGCCGTTGACCGAGTGGCCGCCGACGATCGCCAGATACGCCATACGGATCTGACCGTCGTAGATGATCGCCATATTGCGGATCTTGTCCGGGTCATTCGGATACTTCATCTGGATCTCGCACAGGAAGCGGCGGTTGATCTCTTCCGTGATCTGGTAAATGCGCGGAAGAAGCCGCGAGAAGAGGTCGATCGGCCACTTCTCAAGCGCTTCGGCCATGATCGTATGGTTCGTGTAGGCACAGGTGCGGGTCGTCAGATCCCACGCCTTGTCCCAGCCGTAGCCGTACCGGTCCATCAGGAGACGCATCAGCTCCGGAATCGCAACCGTCGGATGCGTGTCGTTGAGCTGGAACGCGCACTTCTCCGGCAGATTGTCCAGTGTGCCGTACATCTTCATGTGCTTGACCAGCGCTTCCTGCACAGACGCGGAAATGAAGAAATACTGCTGCTTCAGTCTCAGCTCCTTGCCTGCGTAGTGATTGTCGTTCGGATACAGCACTTCCGTGATCGTACGGGCCAGGTTGTCCTGCTCGACAGCCTTGTCGTATTCGCCTCTGTCAAATGAAGACAGCTCAAACTTATTGATCGCCTCCGCGTCCCAGATTCTCAGGGCATCGACGACGCCGTTCTTATAACCGACGATCGGGATGTCATACGGGACAGCCAGAACCGAGCTGTAATTTTCATAGATGAACTTGTTCTCGCCCGTCGCGGGATCATATTCGATGCGGGTATTGCCCCCGAAACGGACTTCCTTGGCGTGCTCCATGCGCTTCAGCTCGAACGGATACTCATAGCGAAGCCACTGATCCGGCACTTCCTTCTGATAGCCGTCCTCGATCTTCTGCTTGAACATACCGTAATGATAGCGGATGCCGCAGCCGTAAGCGTGGTAGCCAAGAGACGCGAGCGAATCCATAAAGCAGGCCGCCAGTCTTCCGAGGCCGCCGTTTCCGAGCGCGGGATCGGGTTCCTCATCCTCAAGGACGTTGATGTCCAGCCCAAGTTCCTCGAGCGCTTCCTTTACGCCTTCATACTCGCCCAGATTCAACAGGTTGTTGCCGAGCGCACGGCCGATCAGGAACTCCATCGACAGATAGTACACGATCTTGTTCTCCTGCTCGCGGAAGCGCTGATACGACGCCATCCACTGGTCGATGATCGTGTCCTCGATGACACTTGCGACAGAATGGAAGATCTGATTCTGGGACGCCTCGGAAATGTCGAGACGGTAGTTTTTCCTGACGCTTGACTTGACTTCCTCAATGAACTTAGCTTTATCAAATCCCTTGGCTGTTTTCTTTTTTCCAGTTGCCAAAATAGCCCTCCTTTATACCCGTTCCACGCCGAGTGTCACTGCTTCTCCGTTGATCTTCCAATCCTTTGTGTAGCCTGCGCTCTCACCCGTGATCAGCGCGTCAGCCAGAACATCATGGCAGATCGACTCACTGTTGGCTTCCATCACCTGTCCGATCTTGTCATTCCCGGCGGCATATACGCGGATACGGTCCATCACCTCAAATCCGGCTTCCTTCCGCATCGTCTGCACCTTGCTGACGATCTCGCGCACGAAGCCTTCTTCCAGAAGTTCCGGCGTCAGATGCTTATCCAGTACGACGGATGCCCTGCCGTCCGATACGGCCGTAAAGCCTTCCACTTCCTTCGCCTCGATCAGAAGATCCGCCTCGGTCAGCTCGACCGTGCCGTCTCCGGCCGCAACCGTATAGACGCCGTCCGCTTTCAGCTTCCGGACGATCTCGTCTCCGTCAAGAGCGGCCAGCGCCGCGCGCACCGGTCCGATCTTGTCGCCGCCGTGATTGGCGCGGATCGCGTTGAAGTTCGGTTTCACGATGCTGCCCGAATACGCGCTCACATCGTCTTTCATCGTCAGTTTCTTGACATTCAGCTCATCAAGGATGATCGCCTTATAGAATTCGGGGATCTCATACGGAGCCTTCACATACATCTCGCCGATCGGCTGGCGGTTCTTGATGCCGCTCTCATTGCGGGCTGCGCGGCCGAGCACGACGATGTCGCGGACATGCTCCATATTTTCCTCAAGAGACGCGTCGATCAGCTTCTCGTCCGCCTCCGGATAATTGCACAGATGGATCGATTCCTTCGCGCTCTTATCAATCGTGCGGACCAGGTTCTGATAGATCTCCTCGGTCATGAACGGGATGATCGGTGCCGCAAGCTTGCAGACCGTGACGAGGCAGGTATACAGCGTCTCATACGCGCTGATCTTGTCGTCTTCCATGCCGCCGGCCCAGAATCTCGCGCGGCAGCGGCGGACATACCAGTTGCTCATATCGTCGACGAAATCCTGGAGCGCCTTGCCGGCCTCCGTGACGCGGTAATCGCCCATATAGCCGTCCACGCTTTTGATCGTCGAATTCAGTCTGGACAGGACCCACTTATCCATCACGGTCAGTTTGTCATAATCCAGCGAATACTTCGTCGCGTCAAATCCGTCAATATTGGCATACAGCACATAGAACGCGTACGTGTTCCAGAGCGTGCCGAGGAACTTGCGCTGTCCTTCCATCACGGCCTTGCCGTAGAAACGGCTCGGCAGCCACGGTGCGGAATTCACCGTGAAATACCAGCGGATCGCGTCGGCGCCGTACTGTCCGAGCGCCTCCATCGGATCGACTGCATTTCCCTTGGACTTGGACATCTTCTGCCCGTTCTCGTCCTGGACCAGTCCCATGATGATGCAGTTCTTGAAGCAGGGCTCATTGAAGAGCAGCGTCGAGATCGCGTGCAGTGAGTAGAACCACCCGCGGGTCTGGTCGACCGCTTCCGAGATGAAGCTCGCCGGGAACTGCTCTTTGAAGAGTTCCTGATTTTCAAACGGATAATGCAGCTGCGCAAAGGGCATCGACCCGGAGTCAAACCAGCAGTCAATGACTTCCGGCACGCGGTGCATCTTCTTTCCGCAGTGCGGGCAGGTGATCGTCACCGCGTCCACATAGGGCTTGTGCAGCTCGATATCCTCGGGACAATTGTCGCCCTTCTCGCGAAGCTCCGCCTTCGAGCCGATCGACATCTTCTCGCCGCATTCGTCGCAGACCCAGATGTTGAGCGGTGTGCCCCAGTAACGGTTGCGGGAAAGTGCCCAGTCCTGGACATTTTCAAGCCAGTCTCCGAAGCGGCCTTTGCCGATCGAAGCCGGGATCCAGTTGATCTGGTTATTGTTGCGGATCAGGTCGTCGCGCACGTCCGTCATCCGGATGAACCAGGATTCACGCGCGTAGTAAAGCAGCGGCGTGTCGCATCTCCAGCAGTACGGATAGTCGTGCTCAAACTTCGGAGCCGCCACCAGATAGCCGCGGGCATCGAGGTCCTTCAGGATCTCCGGGTCCGCGCTCACTGCGCCGTCCGCCATTTCCTTCTCCGAAGGCTTTGCGCGCATGCCTGCAAATGGCGTCTCCTCCGTCATCTCGCCCTTTTCATTGACGAACTTGATCAGCGGCAGGTTGTAGCTGCGGCCGATCCGGGAGTCATCCTCACCAAATGCCGGCGCGATATGAACGATGCCGGTACCGTCCGACATCGTGACATAGTCGTCGCAGGTCACAAAATGCGCCTTCTTATGAAGTGAATCCGCCTTCCTGCCGGAGCACTCATAGATCGGCTCATATTCTCTGTTTTCAAGTTCCCTGCCCTTGTACCGCTCAAGGACTTCATAGGAAGCCTTGCCGTCCTCGTCGGTTCCGATCAGGGCGAGCACCTGGTCGGCCAGTGCCGCAGCCAGGATATACTTGTGTCCGTCTGCCGCCTTGACCTTCACATACTCCTCTTCCGGATTCACGCAGAGCGCGGTATTGGAGAGCAGCGTCCAGGGTGTCGTCGTCCATGCCAGATAGCACAGATCCTCTTCATCCTTCGCCGGGAAGCGGACGATCGCGGAGCGTTCCTTGACCGTCTTGTAGCCCTGCGCCACCTCGTGGCTTGACAGCGGCGTGCCGCAGCGCGGGCAGTAGGGAACGACCTTGTAGCCTTCATATAAGAGGCCTTTGTTATAGATCTGCTGAAGAGCCCACCATTCGGACTCGATATAATCGTCATGATATGTGACATACGGATCATCCATATCCGCCCAGAATCCGACGACATCGGAGAATTCTCTCCACATTCCCTCATACTTCCAGACCGATTCCTTGCATTCCTTGATAAATGGCTCAACGCCGTAGGCTTCGATCTGTTCCTTGCCGTCAAGACCGAGTTTCTTCTCGACTTCGATCTCAACCGGCAGGCCGTGCGTATCCCAGCCGGCCTTTCTCGGGACATACTCACCCTTCATCGCGTGATAGCGCGGGATCGTGTCCTTGATGACTCTGGTCAGAACATGTCCGATGTGCGGCTTGCCGTTAGCTGTCGGCGGTCCGTCATAAAACATGTACATCGGCGAGCCTTTCCGCTCCTCGATGCTCTTCCTGAAGATGTCGTTCTCTTTCCAGAAACGGATCGTTTCCTTCTCGCGATCGACAAAGTTCATGTCCGTGTCTACTTTTTTGTACATTCCTTCTCCTCTCCGGCCACTTTCTCGTCATGGTCCGAAATCATCTTTCGCATGGGCACAGACCATGCGATTTTTTATTGTACCTTTTTCAGCACAAAGCTGTCAAGACATATGACCATCTGCGGTGAAGATAGCGGCATCTGCGGGGTTTTTCATGCCCTGCTCGGTTGGTTTAGGCCGTTTCAGGCGCGGCGGTACCGAGC
>CACXFK010000260.1 GCA_902766945.1 uncultured Lachnospiraceae bacterium
AACGGGTTTACAGGATATTGTTGTTCGTCTTGCCTGCCCGGAACTGGGCAACGTCATCGGTCTTCTCCTCGGAAGGATACAGGGCGATCGCGGCTGCGTAAAGTGCCGCGCAGGTCACGAGATCCTGCTTGAAGGTGATCTCGTTCGGAGCATGCGCCTGGCTCTCTGCGCCCGGTCCGAATCCGACGCACGGGATGCCGTAGCGGCCCTGAATCGCAACGCCGTTGGTCGAGAACGTCCACTTATCCGTCAGCGGCCGGTCGCGAAGCGCCTTCTGGCTGTCCGGTCCGATGCGCTTGTCGCCGAACAGGGCCTTGTGGGCATCGGAAAGGGCCTTCACGTGAGCCGCGCTCTCCTTGTTGATCCAGGTCGGGAAATACGCTTCCGTCTCATAGACCTCACCGGTCCAGCTCGGGCGGTCATACATATACATGGAAACCTTTACGTCTTCACCGTACTTTTTGACGGACGGAAGGTTCCGGATCTCTTCCAGGCAACTGTCCCACGTTTCGCCTGCCGTCATGCGGCGGTCAACGGAGATCGCGCAGCTGTCCGCCACCGCGCAGCGGCTCGGAGACGTGTAGAAGATCTGGGAGACCGTGCAGGTGCCGCGCCCGAGGAAACGCGCATCTTCAAAATGCTCCGGATTGTACTTCGGGTCGAGCATCTTCACAAGACCCTTGATCTCGGTGCTCTCGGAGCATCCGTTGTTGTTCAGCGCGCGGACGTCCGCGATGATGTCCGCCATCTTGTATATGGCGTTGTCGCCTCTCTCCGGGGCTGAGCCGTGGCAGCTGGTTCCCTTCACGTCCACGCGGATCTCCATGCGGCCTCTGTGGCCTCTGTAAATACCGCCGTCCGTCGGCTCTGTGGAAATAACGAATTCCGGGCGGATGCCGTCTTTGTTGACAATATACTGCCAGCAGAGTCCGTCGCAGTCTTCCTCCATAACGGAACCGACGATCATCAGTTTGTAGCCCTCCGGGATCAGGTTCAGATCTTTCATGATCCTGGCTCCGTACACCGCGGAGGCCATACCGCCTTCCTGGTCGGAGCCGCCGCGGCCGTAGATCACCTCGTCATCTTCATACCCCTTGTACGGATCATCCGTCCAGTTGTCGATATTGCCGATGCCGACCGTATCAATGTGGCTGTCGATCGCAATGATCTTGTCGCCTTCGCCGAGCCAGCCGATGACGTTGCCGAGTCCGTCCACCTCGACCTTATCAAAGCCGAGCTTCTCCATTTCCTTCTTGATGCACGCGACAACTTCCTTCTCCTCACAGCTCTCGCTCGGATGTGAAATCATCTCCCTGAGGAATGCAACCATGTCCTTTTTGTAGTTCTCAGCTGCTGCCTTGATGGCTTCATAATTGAGTTCCATCCTTGTCGCCTCCCGGTTTAAAAAAATGTGTTTGAGCATCTAACTTTTTGTTTGTTCCTGATTTCTATCATACCACGATGCAGGTATGAGTCAAGTACTTTTCGACTGCAGGAAACAGTTTTTTCAGGCGCTTATTTGATCACTTCCTCGCCCCTGTGGCGGACGCCGTAAAGACCGTCCCAGACGACCTCGCGGAAGCGCATCGGATCGGTATTTCCCTCTGTCGAAATGAGGAGTACCTGGGAGTTTTCATCGAGGCCGAGCGCTTCTTTGATCTCCTTATAGCGCGGATACATCATGACGGAAGCCAGGAACCCCATCGTGACGGAACCGGATTCGCCCGAGATCACGGTCGGATCTCCCGCGAGCGGGACGCCGTACATGCGCGTTCCCTTCGCACTCATCCAGTCCGGGCACGCCGCGAAACCCCTGACGTGATTCCTTAAAATGTCCCAGCCGATCACGTTCGGCTCGCCGCAGGCCAGTCCGGCCATAATCGTATCGAGCTTGCCTTTGACCTTCACCGTCTGACCGGTTCCCTTTACCGCCGAGCGGTACAGGCAGGCCGCCGCGCCGGCTTCACAGACGCACATGATCGGTTCGCAGCCTTTGTATTTATTCGCAAAATACCCGACGACGGATGCCGCGAGCGATCCGACGCCCGCCTGCACGATCACATGCGTCGGTCTCTCGACGCCGTCCGCAAGCAGCTGACGGTCCGCTTCAAGGGCAAGCGTCCCGTAGCCCTGCATGATCCAGCTCGGAATATCCGTGTACCCTTTCCATGCGGTATCCTGCACGATGACGCCGTTCGGGTCCTCTTTCGCCTGGGATGCGGCAAGGCGCACGCAGTCGTCATAATTGAAGTCCTCGATCGTGACCTCCGCGCCTTCTTTTGCGATGTTGTTTTTCCTCGTGATCGATGAGCCGCGCGGCATCCTGACTACGGCTTTCTGGCCGAGCTGGTTTGCGGCCCATGCCACGCCACGCCCGTGATTGCCGTCCGTCGCCGTGTAAAATGTGGTCTGGCCCATCTGCTTGCGGAATTCCGCGGATGAAAGCACGTCATACGGCAGCTCGTCCACGCTCTTTCCGGTCTTCGTGGCGATATAGCTCGCCATGGCGTAGGAACCGCCGAGCACCTTGAACGCGTTGAGGCCGAACCGGTACGACTCGTCTTTTACATAGAGTCCCTTGAGACCGAGATAAGCAGCCATCTTCTTCAGCTGATGCAGCGGCGTCACCTCATACTGCGGAAACGAGCGGTGAAATTTCAGTGCGCTGCGGACGTTTTCCTCAGCCATGATCGGGAGATAGCGGTCGTCGGAGGCGGGCACCCGGTTGACCGTAAATTCCATCTCAGCGTTGTTTGTACGATTCATGATGAACCTCCTTTATGTTTATGATGAATTCAACTGACGTCACGGGAATCCTGTATCAA
>CACXFK010000261.1 GCA_902766945.1 uncultured Lachnospiraceae bacterium
ATTTATAATACTTATAAGATAAACCGCCTGATGATTTCGGCCACCCCGCTGTGGTCGCAGTCCTGCTCCGTGATGTAGTCGGCGGCTGCCTTGCAGGCGCCCGTGGCATTTTTCATCGCACAGCCGACGTGAGCGGCCTCAAGCATCGGGATATCATTTTCCGAATCGCCCGCCGCGACGGAGCTCGTGAGCGGGATGCCGAGATAGCCGCAGAGCCACTTGACGGCCGCACCCTTTGAGATGCCTTCCTTCACGCATTCGAGCAGATATTCGCTCGAGTAGAAAAGGGAAACGCGCCCTTTGACGATCGGGGCCACCTCCTCGCGGTAGCGGTCCAGCCGGCTCTTGTCATGAAGCTCGACGAGCAGCGCTTTGACAGGCTCTTTCTCAAGCCCGTCGGGAAGATCCGGCATGACGCGCGGGATGACGGAGATCCTCCCGGTATAGAACCGCGTCTCTTCTGTCTCCTTCCGGATCAGCAGATTGCGGTCGTCGTAAGTCTGGATATAGAGACCGTGCTCGTCCGCTTTTTTGAACAGGAGACGCACATCTTCCAGCGGAAGCGTCTTTTCGAAAACGGGCTTCTTCTTTCCGCAGTCATAGATCAGGCCGCCGTTAAAAGCGATCAGGAAGCAGCCCGGCTTCAGGAGATCGAGACGTTCCGCCACCGGCAGAATGCCGGCGAGCGGGCGGCCGCTGCAGATGACGATATGGTGGCCCTCTTGAAGAGCGGTCCGGATGAGCGCGTCATTTTCCGGAGTCAGTGTTTTATCCCGGCAGAGCAGTGTGTCGTCAATGTCGAGGAAAAGTATTTTTGAATCGGACATAGTGCATGAGTCTCCTGTTTCTGAAAAGCCGATTTGATTTTCTTCTTATAAGTATTATGTCAGAACAAAATCGATTTGTGAACCGCAAACAGGCATTTCCTGTCCTCGCTGGCGCCAAGTTATAAGGCTTTTTCCGGGAAGCATCATGGGTGCCTGCCCCGGATGTGAAGCGATTCAAAGAATCTTCACAGGAGGTGCGGTTGACGGTCTGACCGGATCGTACTAAAATACGGTCGTATATAGATTAGATTCCTGAAGAGGAGAACAAAGACGATGAGAAGAGAGAGTATGATCAAAACCATCCCTGCTGTGCTTGCGGCAGCCCTGGTTCTTGCGGGGTGCAGCAGCCAGTCGGTTACATATGATGCGGGAGCGGTTTCCGCTACGGAAACGCCCATCCAGACAACAGAAAGCGTGGTTTCATCTGCGGCTGAAGCGCCTGCGGCCACGGAGACGCCCTCCGTGACGGCGACAGCGGCTCCGACCGTGACGGAAACGCCGACCGTGACACCCGAACCGACGCTGTCTCCGATCACTCCGATCGAGGTCACAAAAGTTCCGGATCCGGATGAAGGCCTTGACATTCTCGGGGAGAAGGCCGAGGGCAGCAGCATTTTCAAGGTGAGACTGGTAAACGGCACCGGCCGTACGATCACGTGGATCAGTGCCAAGGACAATTTTACGGATTACTTCCCGGCCAATCTTCTTCCCGAGGACGGAAGCTTTGATAAAGAAGAGAAAGTGGTCCTCTATTTCGACGCCGATCATGCGATGAGGGAATCCGCCGACCGCGAGGAGAAGGCGGAATACGAGATTCGGATCAATCTGAAGACGGATGAGCAGATGAAAGACGAGGACAGCGAGGGAATCTACCGGATCCTTCATGACGTTCCGTTTTCCGATTTTGACGAGGCGGAGATCTGCTTTGACGGAGATGTGCCGTACCTGAAGTACACGTCGAAGGCCGACAAGACCGAAAAGAGCACGCTTGATATGGAAACCGAGCGGTATGAGGAAGCGGCCGACAGCGACGATGACGAAGATACAGCCGATACGGAAACCTCCCCGGATCAGAACGAGGAAACCGATACGGCAAGCTCGTCCGACGGTACCGGCAGCACGTCGGAGGATGCTTCGGACAATGGCTCCGCGGAAGAGAACGGCGGAAATGACGGCACAACGGATGCGGAAAACACCGGTGACGACAGCAGCGAGAACACCGGTGACGACAGCAGCGAGAACACGGATGAGAACGCCGGGACGACGGAAGTGCCCGAGGACGAGCAGTATACGGCCATCACGGATGACGAAGCCGGAACGGACGACGGCGAGGACACGATCGAGTACTACGAGGACAATGAAGCCGAAACGGACGACGGCGGAGAGAACACGACGGCCGAAAATGAAGAGGACGGCTCGGACGGCAATACGGACAACGACTTGGACGGCAATACGGACGACGGCTCGGACGGCAGTGCGGACGAAGGCGGAAACACAGATGATGAAATTGACGACGGAACGTACGAGGAAATATTCGAGACCGTCGTCGGCTGAAAGAGGTGAAGACATATGCTGTCAGGCAACAATCATTCACAGCGCACGCCCGTGATCATCTACATCGCGATCGTCGTGATCGTGATGCTCCTCATCAACTGGATCGTGCTGCCCTCTCTTCTGAGGCGCAACATCCATGATGTGGATTACAGCACGTTCCTTACGATGGTGACGGGAAAAGAGATTTCCACCGCTCAGATCAACAACGACTACATTTTCTTCTCGGATAAGAGCGATCCGCCCAACTACTACAGAACAGCCACGTTCAATGATCCGGAGCTGGTGAACCGGCTTCTGGAATCCGGCTGTGAGTTCGGGACGGTCGTGAACAGGACATCCCCTCTCGAGAGTTTCTTCTTCGGCTGGGTGCTCCCGCTTCTGTTTTTCTACGGGATCGGCATCGTGCTGTCCCGCTCCCTGATGAAGAAAATGTCGGGAGGCGGCGAAGGAGGAGGCGGCCTGTTCGGGGCCGGCAATCCGATGATGTCTTTCGGAAAGAGCGGCGCGAAGAAGTATGTGCCTTCAACGACCAGCATCAAATTCCAGGATGTGGCCGGAGAGGAAGAGGCAAAGCAGCTGCTGCAGGAACTTGTGCACTATCTGCATGATCCCCAGAAGTACGCGGACATCGGAGCGTCATGCCCGAAGGGCGCGCTTCTTGTCGGCCCTCCCGGAACGGGCAAGACGCTTCTTGCCAAAGCGGTCGCCGGAGAAGCGGGCGTTCCGTTTTTCTCAATCGCCGGATCCGAGTTTGTCGAGATGTTTGTGGGCATGGGCGCATCGAAGGTGCGCGATCTGTTTGACCAGGCCGAGAAGCACGCGCCGTGCATCGTCTTTATCGACGAAATCGATACGATCGGTAAGAAGAGGGACAGCGGCTCGATCTCGACCAACGATGAACGCGAGCAGACGCTCAACCAGCTCCTTACGGAGATGGACGGCTTTGACGGATCAAAAGGCGTCATTATCCTGGCGGCGACAAACCGGCCGGATGTCCTTGACCCGGCGCTTCTGCGCCCCGGGCGTTTTGACCGGAGAATTCCGGTTGAACTGCCTGACCTGGAAGGCCGTGTGGATATACTTAAGGTGCACGCGAAGAAAATCAAAGTGGCGGACAACGTCGATTTTGAAGCGATCGCAAAAACGGCAGCCGGAGCGTCCGGCGCCGAGCTTGCCAATATCATCAATGAGGCGGCTCTCCGCGCGGTGCGTGAAGGCAGGCGCTTTGTGATCCAGGAAGACCTCATGGAGAGCATCGAGGTCGTCATCGCGGGATACCAGAAGAAGAGCCGCGTCCTGTCCGACAAGGAGAAGCTGGTTGTGGCGTATCATGAGATCGGGCACGCGCTGGTTGCCGCCAAGCAGACCAATTCCGCTCCCGTTCAGAAGATCACGATCATTCCCCGCACGTCGGGCGCTCTCGGCTATACGCTCCAGGTCGACGAGGGCGACAAGTACCTGATGTCAAAGGACGAACTATTGAACAAGATCGCGACCTTTACAGGAGGGCGGTGCGCGGAGGAACTCGTATTCGGTTCGATCACCACAGGCGCCTCCAATGACATCGAACAGGCGACGAAGCTCGCCCGGGCCATGATCACACAGTACGGCATGGATGACGAGTTCGGCATGGTGGCTCTTTCGACACAGTCCAATCTGTATCTGGGCGGCGACAGTTCGCTTGCGTGCTCGCCCGAGACGGCAAAGAAGATCGATGATACGGTCGTCCGCGTCGTGCAGGAGCAGCACGACAAGGCGCTGAAGATCCTTGAGGACAACAAGTCGAAACTCCATGAACTTGCGAAATACCTGTATGAACACGAAACCATTACAGGCGAGGAGTTCATGCAGATCCTGAACAAGGAGCCGGAGTATCTGCCGTCCGGAGGTTCTTTAGCATGAGATGAAAAAAGGCCCGGCATTGCCGGGTCTTTTACATTGACTTTTCCGCCCCGGCCGGTCAGGCCGGAAACAGGAATCCGTAGAGCATGATGATGAGCGGCATCGTGACCGTACAGAGCATGGTGCTGAGCACGTTGTAGCTGCTGGCTTCCAGTTTTTTCTTATCAAAGATGACGGCGAGCTGTGTGATCATACCGGCGCACGGCGCGGCGACAGCCAGCATCGAAACCTGGAAGACCGGGTTCAGGTCCGGGAACCGCCTGAGGATGCCGGAGATATAGAGAAGGGCGATCGTCAGGAGCGGGTAGACGATCAATCGGCCGAATGAAATCATCCACGCCCGCCCGGAGAGGAAGACGCTCTTCAGATCGGCATCGGCTATGACCATGCCGACGACCAGCATCGAGGCCGGGCCGACCATGCCGGACAGTCCGTCGAGCGTGGTTCCGATGACTTCAGGGACTTTAAAGCCGATGACCATCAGGAAAAGACCGATGGTAAGCGAGATCACATTTGAATTGAGAAAGAGTCTCCGGATGCTGATCTTTCCGTCCCCGCGCATCATCGCGTATCCCTGGGTCCACAGGAACACATGAAAGGGAACCTGGAAGGCTGCGGCGTAGAAGACGTGCTCGTCACCGAGCGTCATCGCGACAAGAGGAAGAATCAGGTTTCCGCAGTTTACATAAATCAGGGAACCTCTGTCGACCGGATCGAGATTCAGCGGCTTTTTCAGAAGGGCCGTCAGGAGAATCCAGAAAACATGGGCGGCAAATGCAAAGATCAGGGCCGCGATGAAGCCTGTCCGCCGGTCGCTCGTCATGTCGATCTGGAAGATCTGGATGAACATGCAGGGCTGCAGGACAAACACGATCAGATTGGAAAGAACCTTGCTGTCCGCGGACTTAAGGACGCCCGCCTTGACGACGATGTACCCGACAACCGCCATGATCATAAGGGACGACAGCTTGCTGATTAACAAAAGGGAGAATTCCATTCAGACTTGCCTTTCATATATAAAAGGAAAATGCTTATCATGAATCAAATGGTAGTATAAAGCATTAGCAAAAGGGGTGCAAGAGAGAAGCACTTCCTGCAAACACGTGATTGACGGGGCGGGGAGACTGTGCTATAGTGTAAAAGCTACAGATAACAGGTTCTTTTTTTTTGCGCAAAAATGCGCTTAAAAGGAAGAGCCCGATTGCTAACGGATCATTGGAGGTGAAAAGCCGTGCGTACAAGGATAACATTAGCGTGTACAGAATGCAAGCAGCGTAACTACAACACGAAGAAAGACAAGAAGGAACATCCGGAGAGGATGGAGACCAAGAAATACTGCAAGTTCTGCCACAAGCACACACTGCACAGAGAGACCAAATAATTCAGTTGTCACTCAGAAGGTTAAAGGAAAACGAACATGGCAGATAATGGAAATGCTGCAGTCAAGTCCAAAGAGAAGAGCAATAAGCCGAGCTTTTGGCAGGGAGTCAAACGCGAGTGGAACAAGATCATCTGGACAAAGAAAGAAGATCTTGTGAAGCAGACCGGGCTGGTTGTCGTGATCTCACTCATCCTCGGCGTGATCATCACGGTTATTGACAGCGGCGCATTGAAGCTCATCGACTGGATCCTGTCAATCTGACCGGGATGCCGGGATGCATGAGAGAGATTAGAGGTAACAGATGTCAGAAGCGAACTGGTATGTGATCCATACTTATTCAGGCTATGAGAATAAGGTGAAAGCCAACATCGAAAAGACAGTCGGCAACCGTCATCTTGAGGATCAGATCCTTGACGTGCGCGTTCCGCTCGAGGACGTGCAGGAGACGAGAAACGGCGTCACGAAGATGGTGCAGAGGAAGATGTTCCCCGGCTATGTCCTTGTGAACATGGTGATGAATGACGAGACCTGGTATGTTGTCCGGAATACCAGAGGCGTTACGGGTTTTGTAGGACCGGGAAGCAAACCGGTGCCGCTGACGCCGGAAGAGATGTGGCCGCTTGGTATCGGCGGCAAGGAAGCGCCGCAGAGTCCGAAGCCGAAGATCGTGGTCGATTTCGAGACGGGCGATACGGTCGTCGTCATCGCCGGGGCCTGGGAAGGCACGGAAGGTGCGGTCACCGGCGTGAACGCCCAGAAACAGACCGTTACGATTTCCGTAGAACTGTTCGGTCGCGCCACACCGGTAGAGATCAGCTTCGCCGAAGTGAAAAAGAGATAAAAAGTGGAAGGGTTTTCTGATACTCGATATACCACAAAGGAGGAAACATCATGGCAAAGAAAATAACTGGTTATATCAAACTGCAGATCCCGGCAGGCAAGGCAACTCCTGCTCCGCCGGTCGGTCCGGCTCTCGGCCAGCACGGTGTCAACATCGTTCAGTTCACGAAGGCGTTCAACGCCAAGACCGCGAACATGGGCGACGTCCTGATTCCGGTCGTCATCACCGTTTACGCGGACCGCAGTTTTACATTTATTACAAAGACGCCGCCGGCAGCCGTGCTGATCAAGAAGGCACTGAATCTGCCGAAGGCATCCGGTCAGCCGAATAAAGTGAAGGTCGGCAAGATCACAAAGGCACAGGTCCAGGAAATCGCCGAGACCAAGATGCCTGACCTCAACGCGGCTTCTCTTGAAGCAGCAATGAGCATCATCGCAGGAACTTGCCGCAGCATGGGCGTAGAGGTAGTTGACTGAGTAAAGTGGAAGGATCAGCACATCCGTTAGAACCACGAGGAGGTAGAAAATGAAACACGGTAAGAAGTATCTTGAAGCAGCGAAGGCTGTCGATAAGGCCGTTCTGTATGATCCGGCTGACGCCATTGCACTGGTAAAGAAGACAGCAACCGCTAAATTTGATGAGACAGTTGAAGTTCACATCCGTACGGGCTGCGACGGCCGTCATGCCGATCAGCAGATCCGCGGCGCCGTCGTTCTTCCGAACGGCACCGGCAAGAAGGTCCGCGTCCTGGTCTTTGCCAAGGGAGCGAAGGCGGACGAAGCGACTGCAGCGGGCGCTGATTATGTAGGCGAGATGGAGCTCGTTCCGAAGATCCAGAACGAAGGCTGGCTTGATTTCGACGTCGTCGTCGCGACACCGGATATGATGGGTGTGGTCGGACGTCTCGGCCGTATCCTCGGACCGAAGGGCCTTATGCCGAACCCGAAGGCCGGCACCGTCACGATGGATGTGGCGAAAGCCGTCCAGGAGATTAAAGCCGGTAAGATCGAGTATCGTCTTGACAAGAGCAATATCGTGCACGTGCCGATCGGCAAGGCTTCCTTCACGGAAGAGCAGCTCGCCGAGAACTTCAAGGCTCTCATGGACGCGATCGTAAAGGCCCGCCCGAGCACCGTCAAGGGCGCTTACCTTAAGAGCGTGACCCTCGCTTCCACGATGGGCCCCGGTGTCAAGATCAATCCGGTTAAGGTTATGTAAGCTGTTCCGGTTGACAGACCGGACAGGTTATGTTAGAGTATTACACGCATCAAGCCGAAGACAGCAGGTGTCCGCAGATCGGACGTAAGCGCCGCCGCCTGCCGAGGAGTTGATTTTTGAAAGATGAGTGCGCGGATTGAAGAAGCCGCGTATCGCTTGAGAGATCATGATATGCCTCGCATCCTTCGGACGCGGGGCATTTTTCTATGTGTCTGACTTGCTGCAGGAAAATACGACAAGAAGGAGGAAAAGAAAGTTCATGGCAAAGGTAGAACTGAAAGCGCCGATCATCGAAGAGATCTCCGGTGTCATAAACGGCGCACAGGCAGCAGTGCTTGTTCAGTACCTGGGCCTTACGGTCGAGCAGGATACGGCACTCCGTAAGGAACTCCGTGAAGCGGGCGTTCAGTATAAGGTATACAAGAATACCATGATGAAGCGCGCTTTCGAAGGCACTGAATTTGCAGAACTCGACCAGCATCTCGATGGACCGAACGCACTGGCCGTCTCCAAGGACGATCCGGTTGTTGCGGAAAGGATCCTTGCGAAGTACGTCAAGGCCCACAAGTGCTTCAATTTCGTCGGTGGTGTGATCGAAGGCCGCTACGCAGATGCGGACAAGCTTCAGGAGATGGCAAACATCCCGTCGAGAGAGGTTCTTCTCGGAAGACTCTTCGGCAGCATGCAGTCCCCGATCGCAAACTTCGCACGCGTCGTCAAGCAGATCGCGGAAAAAGACGGTGCGCCTGAGGAAGCAGCTCCTGCGGCAGAGGAAGCTCCGGCAGCTGAATAATTATGAAAAAGAGCAGGCGGAGCAGCCTGCGTGAATCAGATAATTGCATCCACTAATAGAGGAGGAAACAAATCATGGCGAAATTAACCACAGAAGAATTTATCGCAGCGATCAAGGAACTGACCGTTACAGAACTCAATGACCTTGTCAAGGCTTGTGAAGAAGAGTTTGGCGTTTCCGCAGCAGCGGGTGTCGTGGTCGCAGGACCGGCAGCCGGCGCAGGCGAAGCAGCTGAAGAGAAGACCGAGTTTGACGTCGAGCTGACAGATGTCGGTGCGTCCAAGGTTAAGGTCATCAAGGTTGTCCGTGAAGCGACTGGCCTCGGCCTCAAGGAAGCGAAGGAACTCGTTGACTCCGCTCCGAAGGTAGTGAAGGAACAGCTTGACAAGGACGCTGCAGAAGACCTGAAGAAGAAACTCGAAGAAGTTGGCGCGAAGGTCACTCTGAAGTAAGAATTTCCCTGTTATATATCAAGCGGATCGGTTCGGCCGGTCCGCTTTTTCTGTCCCGGAATATGCTTTTTGATCCGGTAAGAATAGCCTGCATTAATTTGTCAAGTCTTTTTTGAAAAAATTCTTTGACAATTTTGAGTGACTGTGTTACTCTTGAAAATGCACTATTATGGATTACTGTGGTTTCGTGTGCTTAAATCCATAATAAATATAAATGAAATACGGGGTGAAACGTCGAATGGAGAAAAACAGAATTCGTCCTATCAAATCCGGGCGGTCGATCCGTATGACTTACCAGCGTCAGAAGGAGGTCCTCGAGATCCCGAATCTGATCGAGGTTCAGAAGGATTCCTACAACTGGTTTATCAACGACGGACTCAGGGAGATTTTTGCGGATATCTCCCCGATTGACGACTATTCCGGAAAGCTGAGCCTTGAATTTGTCGACTACAGGCTCTGCAGGGATGAGATCAAATATCCGATCGAAGAGTGCAAAGAGCGTGACGCAAACTTCGAAGCACCGCTGAAGGTGACCGTGCGCCTGCACAATAAGGAAAACGGGGAGATCAAGGAGCACGAGGAGTACATGGGCACACTCCCCCTTATGACGGATACGGGCACGTTCATCATCAACGGTGCGGAACGTGTCATCGTCAGCCAGCTCGTTCGTTCCCCCGGTATCTACTATGGCATCAGCCATGATAAAAACGGCAAGCAGCTTTATTCCTGCACCGTCATTCCGAACAGAGGCGCGTGGCTGGAGTACGAAACGGACTCCAACGACGTGTTCTACGTGCGTGTCGACCGCACGAGAAAGGTGCCTGTCACGGTCCTGATTCGTGCGCTCGGAGTGGGCACAAACCAGGAGATCATCGACATGTTCGGTGATGAGCCGAAGATCCAGGCGAGTTTCGCGAAAGATCCGGCGACGAACTATAACGAAGGTCTGCTTGAACTGTACAAGAAGATCCGCCCGGGCGAACCGCTGGCGGTTGATTCGGCGATCCAGCAGGTTCATAATCTGTTCTTTGACGCCAGACGGTACGATCTGGCCAAGGTGGGCCGTTATAAGTACAATAAGAAGCTGCTGCTCCGCAACCGGATCCGCGGGTTTGCGTTTGCAGAGGACGTCGTGAATCCGGAGACCGGCGAAGTCATCGCCGAGGCCGGCACGGTCTGCACGGCTGAACTGGCTGACCGCATCCAGAATGAAGGCGTACCTTCCGTGACCATGCGCGCCCATATCAGGGACATCAAGGGCGAAGAGCAGGTCATCGAGACCAAAGTTCTCTCTTCGATGATGGTGGACATCGACAGCTGGATCAGCATGACACCCGAAGAGAAAAAGGAACTCGGCGTGACCGAGCTTGTATACTACCCGGTCCTCAAGGAGATCCTGGACGGCTATACGACGGATGAAGAACTGAAGAATACGATCAAGAGACGTATTCATGAACTGATTCCGAAGCATGTCACCCGCGAGGATATCTTTGCGTCCATCAATTACAATATCCATCTCGAATACGGGATCGGAAATGACGACGATATCGACCATCTCGGCAACCGCCGTATCCGCGCGGTCGGCGAACTGCTTCAGAACCAGTTCCGCATCGGCCTTTCACGTATGGAGCGGGTCGTCCGCGAGCGCATGCAGACACAGGATACGGATACGGTGACGCCGCAGTCGCTGATCAACGTCAAGCCCGTGACCGCTGCGATCAAGGAATTCTTCGGATCCTCCCAGCTGTCCCAGTTCATGGACCAGAACAACCCGCTCGGAGAGCTGACGCATAAGAGACGTCTGTCGGCACTCGGACCGGGCGGTCTGTCCCGTGACCGCGCTGGTTTCGAAGTCCGCGACATTCATTATACGCATTACGGCCGGATGTGCCCGATCGAGACGCCTGAAGGCCCGAACATCGGACTGATCAATTCGCTTGCCTGCTACGCGCGGATCAATCAGTACGGTTTTGTTGAAGCGCCGTTCAGAAAGATCGATAAGACGGATCCCAAGAATCCGGTTGTGACCAATGAAGTCCGCTATATGACCGCGGATGAAGAGGATAACTATCACGTCGCGCAGGCTTCCGAGCCGCTCGATGCCGAAGGCCATTTTGTTCATAAAAATGTGTCCGGCCGCTACAGAGACGTGACGCAGGCATGGGAGAGAGGTCTTTTCGACTACATGGACGTCTCCCCGAAGATGGTCTTCTCGGTGGCGACTTCGCTGATCCCGTTCCTCCAGAACGACGACGCGAACCGCGCCCTGATGGGCTCCAACATGCAGCGCCAGGCCGTTCCGCTTCTGACGACCGAAGCGCCGGCTGTCGGCACCGGCATGGAGGAAAAGGCAGCCGTTGACTCGGGTGTCTGTATGCTGGCGAAGCGGGCGGGAACCGTGATCTCTGTCACGTCGACGGATATCGCGGTCATGTCCGATGAGGGCCAGGTGGACAAGTATCACCTGACCAAGTTCATGAGATCCAACCAGAGCAACTGCTACAACCAGAAACCGATCGTATCCAAAGGCGATCGCGTCGAGGCGGGGCAGGTGATTGCGGATGGTCCGTCCACAGCCGGCGGTGAACTTGCGCTCGGCAAGAATCCGCTGATCGGATTCATGACCTGGGAAGGTTATAACTACGAGGACGCCGTTCTTCTGTCGGAGCGGCTTGTCCGCGACGACGTTTATACGTCCGTTCATATTGAGGAATACGAATCCGAATCCCGCGACACAAAGCTCGGACCGGAAGAGATCACAAGAGACGTACCGGGTGTCGGCGACGAAGCGCTGAAGGACCTGGATGACCGCGGCATTATCCGCATCGGTGCGGAAGTCCGTGCCGGCGA
>CACXFK010000262.1 GCA_902766945.1 uncultured Lachnospiraceae bacterium
TAAGCAGGAGTCAAACTCTGCAGAAAAAGAGGAGAACTGTATGGAAGAGTTCATCGTCGAGATGCGCCATATCACAAAGCGTTTTCCCGGCATTGTGGCAAATGACGATGTATCGATCGGGATCCGCCGCGGCGAGGTATTTGCGCTGCTCGGAGAAAACGGCGCCGGCAAATCCACGCTGATGAGCATGCTGTTCGGCATGTATGAGCCGGACAGCGGGGATATCCTGATTAACGGACAGAAGGTGACATTCCATTCTTCCACGGATGCCGCTGCGCACAGTATCGGCATGGTGCATCAGCATTTCAAACTCGTTGATAATTATACGATCGCGGAGAACATCGTGCTCGGAATCGAACCGATGAAGAAAAAGTTCGGCATATTCCCCTGCGTCGATATGAAGACCGCCAACAAAGAGATCCGTGAGCTGTCGAAGGAGTACGGACTGGAAGTCAACCCGACGGACAAGATCGAGGACGTGCCGGTATCGGTCCGCCAGAGAGTCGAGATCATCAAGATGCTCTACCGGAAGGCGGAGATCATGATTTTTGACGAGCCGACCGCGGTCCTGACGCCTCAGGAGATTGATTTCCTGCTGGAGATCATAGACGGCCTGCGGAAAGCGGGGAAGACCATCATCCTGATCACGCACAAGATCGAGGAGATCAAGAGGATCGCGGACCGGTGCGCCATTTTGTGGAGAGGCCGGCTCGTGGACGTGCTCGACGTCGCTTCGACCTCCAAGCAGGATATGGCCAATATGATGGTCGGCCGCAAAGTCGATTTTAATCCGATGAAGAACCCGATGCAGGAGCGGGATGTGGTTCTGGAAGTGGAGCACATGACCGTTAAAAATGAAAACCGCTTTGACGTCGTGAAGGATGTCTCCTTTCAAGTACACGGGGGAGAAATCTTTGCGATCGCGGGCGTATCCGGCAACGGCCAGACAGAGATCGCCGATGCGATCGCCGGCCTTATGAAGATTGATTCCGGCTCGGTCAAACTGGAAGGGAAGGACATCACCAAAGCTTCGATTCGTGAGAGAGCGGTGGAGGGAATCTCCTATATTCCGGAGGACCGTCAGGGAACCGGGACGATCATGGATCTTACGCTGCGGGATAATCTCGCCCTCCGGGAATACTTCAAGGAACCGTTCTCAAAAAACGGAATCCTGAAATTCTCCGAGTTTGATGCGTACGCTGATAAGCTGATCGAGCGCTATGATATCCGGAGCGGGCAGGGCGCAAAAACCATGATCCGCTCCATGTCAGGCGGCAATCAGCAAAAGGCGATCATCGGACGGGAGATCGAAGAGCACGCAAAGCTGATCATCTTTGTCCAGCCGACAAGAGGACTGGATATCGGCGCGATCGAGAACATCCACAGGCAGATTCTTGCGGAACGTGACCGCGGCGCGGCCATTCTGCTGATTTCTCTTGAACTGGATGAGATCATGGAACTGGCGGATACGATCGGCGTCATTTACAGCGGCGCACTGCTTAAGACAGCGCCGGCAAGCGAGCTGACCTCACATGATGTGGGCAGATTTATGATGGGGGTGAAGGAAGCGTGAAAAAAATCAAACTATGGCTGGCCCGCCACCTGAGCGGCAAACATGCCGCTGTTTCCGTATCCATACTTGCCATCATCCTGACACTGATTACGGCGGGCATCCTGCTTCTGATCATGGGGAAAAATCCGCTGGTCGCATTTTTAAGCTTTATCCAGGGATGCGGTCTGGCTCCGAAGGCCAACTACGGCGGAGGGAGCGGCATGCTCTCGGATCTGACGGATTTCCTGAATTATCTGGCACCGATGACGCTGGCGTCTCTCGCGTTTATCGTGGGCTTTAAGGCGGGACTCTTTAATATCGGTATCGCCGGGCAGATGCTGATCAGCGGCTTTACGGCGACCGTTCTGGTCGGATATTCCAATCTTCCGGCTCTTCCGGCCAAGATCCTCGTCGTTGTGATCGGCATCATTGTGGGCGGTCTGGTCGGCGCCCTCGTGGGGTTCCTGAAATATAAGTTCAATATCCACGAGGTCGTTTCAACGATCATGATCAACTACATCATCAGTTACCTGACCGGCTTCTTTATCAACAATAAATTTGTCGATATGCTGACCCGCACAAGCCGGATCTGCTCGCCCGCATCGCGCCTCACACTGACCAATATCAAGATCGGAGGCGTGAACTGCAAACTGCCGTTCGGCATCGTCATCGCGATCCTCATGGCCTTCTTCGTACAGTTTATCTTTGAGAAAACGACCTTCGGATTTGAACTGAAAGGCGTGGGTCTCAATAAGCGCTGTGCGCGCTATATCGGCGTCAACGTCGGCAGGAGCATCGTCGCGTCGATGGCTTTCTCCGGTATCCTCGCCGGTCTGGCCGGCGTCACCTATTATCTCGGCTACTCCAATACGATTATCCCCAAGACGCTTGTCGGCATGGGATATGATTCGATCTCCGTAGCTTTGCTCGGCAATTCGTCCCCGATCGGCTCGATCTTCGCGGCCATCATTGTGGCGATCTTCCAGCAGGGTGCCAACTATATGAGCTCGATGATCGGCGTAGCGAAAGAAATCGCGTCCCTGATCACCGGCATTCTTCTGCTGTACGCGTCCTGCGGAGGCTACATGCAGATGCACGCCCGCAGTACGCTGCAGCGTGAGACGGACCTGAGAGCGCAGGCTGAAAAAGAAGCGTCTGCAAACAGCGGAATGAAGGAGGAAGAGAAATGACGAAAGTATTTACGGACGGACTCTCCTTTGCCATGCCGCTCCTCATCATGGCGATCGGTGCCATTTATTCGGAAAAGAGCGGCGTTACGAACCTTGCAATTGAAGGTTTCCAGGGCTTCGGTGCTTTTATCGGCGCACTCATCGCGATTCTTCTTATGGGACGGCTTGGCACATCCAGCCAGCTGGTTCTTTATGTCGCGATGGCGGGCGCTGCGGTCGGCGGCGGACTCTATGCCTGCCTTCACGCGCTTCTTTGCATCAAGTTCCGGGCGAATCAGGTCATCAGCGGCGTTGTCGTCAATATCCTGGCAGTCGCCCTGACAACCTTCTTCACGAGCGCGGCCAACAGCGCGATCAACGGCACATCGTCAAATAAGTTTATTCTCGGTGTATCGACGCGCTTCACCGTACCGGTCATCTCGAAGATTCCGTGGGTCGGGGGCCTGTTTACCAATATGTACCCCTTTGAAATCATCATCCTGGTGCTTGCGCTCTTCTTCTGGTACCTGATGTATAAGACGAAATACGGCATGATGCTGAGGGCCTGCGGGGAGAATCCGCAGGCGGTGGACGCGGCCGGCGGCGACGTGGAAAAGACGCGCTGGATCGCGGTCATCATCAGCGGGGCGCTCTCCGGCATCGGCGGCATCTGTTTCGCTTATTCGCTGCTGGCGAATTTTTCGCCCAGTATCTACCTGGGCTACGGGTATCTCGCGATCGCCGCGATGATCTTCGGCAACTGGGGGATCGGGACGACGGCCCTTGTCTGTATGATCTTCGGTCTGGCCAAGTCCGGAGGCTATCAGCTCTGCATCGCGATGGGACTCCCGAGCAATTATTCGGACCTGTTCCTGATGCTGCCGTATGTATTGACGATGCTGCTCCTGATCTTCTTCTCCAAGAAGAATCATCCGCCGAAGGCGGCAGGTGAAGCGTGGGACAAGGGAAAACGATAAATCTATTGACAACTGGAGGTTAAGAGACTATGGGATTCTTTCATGAAGGGGATCTGAAGAACTGCAGCGTTCATCTGTCTGAGGACGGGCGCGCTGTTGTCATTGTGGATCAGACAAAACTGCCCAATGAAACGGTGTATCTGACGCTGACAACGAAGGAAGAGATCTACGACGCGATCAAGGTGCTGGCGGTGCGCGGCGCCCCGGCGATCGGTATCTGCGCGGGCTATGCGATGTATGTGCTGGCGCTTCAGAAGAGCGGTATGAGCTATGATGCGTTCGCAGGTGCGATGAAGGCGGACGGTGAATATATCAATTCGTCCCGTCCGACCGCTGTAAATCTGAGCTGGGCGATACGCCGCCAGTTGGGCGTCATCGACGAAAATGCCGGCAAACCGGTCCCGGACATCATCGCGCTTCTCAAGGAGGAAGCGGTTCAGATCCAGATTGAGGACATCGAGATGTGCGGAAGGATCTCGGAATACGGTCTCTCTCTGGTGAAACCCGGTGACGGCATCCTCACGCACTGCAACGCGGGCCCGCTGGCGACGTCCAAGTACGGGACGGCGATCGGTCCGATCCTGCTCGGAAAGGAGAGGGGCATCGATTTCAAGGTCTTTGCCGATGAAACCAGACCGCTTCTTCAGGGTGCGCGTCTGACTTCCTACGAACTGGAGAAGGCCGGTGTCGACGTGACGCTTATCTGCGACAACATGGCTTCGATGGTGATGAAGAACGGCTGGGTGCAGGCGTGCTTTGTCGGATGCGACCGCATCGCCGCAAACGGTGATTTCGCAAATAAGATCGGTACGTCAGGCGTCGCGATCCTGGCAAAGCATTACGGCATTCCGTTCTACACGCTCGGTCCGACTTCGACGATCGATATGAACTGCCCGACCGGTGACGATATCCGCATCGAGCTCCGCGATCCGGAGGAGATCAAGAACAAGTGGTATGAGAAACCGATGGCGCTTCCGGAGACAAAGTGCTTTAATCCGTCCTTTGACGTGACGGACCACGAGCTCCTGACGGCGATCGTGACAGACCGGGGCATCGTGTACCCGCCGTTTGACGTAAACCTGAAGAAATTGTTTGACTGAGAAAGGAGCGGCCATGAAAAAGAAGGTTTCTGATTCATACACGGAGCAGGCGTATGTCGTCCGTTCCCAGCATATCAATTCGACCAAGCGCTTGTTTGGCGGATATCTCATGCAGTGGATCGACGAAATGGCAGGCATCGTCAGCCGGCGCCACTGCGAGGGAATCGTGACAACGGCGGCGATCGACAATCTGCAGTTTAAACACGCCGCCTTTGAGGACGATATGATCGTCCTGGTCGGAAAAGTGACCTATGTAGGCCATACTTCGATGGAAATCCGGGTTGACGCCTATATTGAGGACTACACCGGCAGCCGGCGCAATATCAACCGGGCCTATCTCGTGATGGTGGCCATCGATGAGAACGGCAAACCGAAGGAAGTGCCGGGACTCATCCTTGAGACGGAAGAAGAGAAGTGGGAGTGGGAAGCCGGTAAGAAACGATACGATCTTCGCAAGCAGCGCAGGATCGAAGGGTATTGAATGAGAAGACACCCGGGAAGCCGGGTGTCTTTATCAGGTCACAGGAGATGCCGCCGCATTTCCTGCTCCGGGCTTTGTTCTGTTACAGCCCGTAAACCGCAAGGTCTACTTTGCCGTCCGTGACCTCGACGCCTTCTTCCTGAAGGCGTCGGGCCTGGACCCCTTCTCCTCCGAACACATAAGCTGCGGCAAGCTTTCCCTGCGCGTTCACCACCCTGTGGCAGGGGATGTGCTCCGGATCCGGGTTTTTATGAAGTGCGTTCCCGACAGCTCTGGACATACGCGGGTTTCCGGCCATCTCCGCCACTTTTCCGTATGTAGCCACTTTCCCTTTCGGTATCCGCTTTACGGCTTCATAGATCCGTCTGGTGGGGCTGTCGGAGATCAGCATATAACTCTCGTCGATCATCATCCGGATATCGCTTTCGGGGATTGTCCCGTTAAGTATGATCGTATTCCAGTGATCTTTGTTCTGATGCCAGCCGGGCTGCACGGACGGATAGGCCTGTCTGAAGAAAAACAGACTGTCTTCGCGGGCCTTGACATTGAGGCAGATGAAACCGTTCCGCTCATAGGTCCAGAGAAAGGCTTTCCCGTTTCCTTTGAAGCACACGAGCTGCCAGTTGGTGTCGCGGAACGGGGTTTTCAGATATGTGTCCGGCAGCGACAGGCCGTATGTGAGCGCTTCTTCCCTTGTTTCCATATCGAGGCATCCTCCGGATCTGCAATGAACAGATTTTCGATTCTCATTGTACAATTCCCGGATGCATTTCTCAAGCGATCATGCCGCGGATTCCTGCGGATTGTGCATAGGCGGCACATTTACAAACGGATCTGAAAACTGTTATA
>CACXFK010000263.1 GCA_902766945.1 uncultured Lachnospiraceae bacterium
GACGAGTCTCATTGGGAATATTTCGAATCATGAAGGAGGCAGCACAATGAAAGGAAGACTTGTTTTATCTCTGGTACTCGCCGGGGCGCTCGCGGTCGGTTCTCACGCGGCGGTTTTTGCCGAAGAGCCGGAAGCCGCAGCGATCGACGCGGCGGCGTTTGACGAACTGATTGCGACAGGCCCGGTTGCGGATGACGCGGTGATCGAGGCGAGCGAGTGGGCGTCGGCCGTGAAGGCGGCCGGGACGCTGAAGGTGGGCGGCACGCGCACGTCGTTCCTGTTCAGCCAGGAGGACGAGACGGACGGCAGCCTCCGCGGATTTGACGCCGGCTTGTATCAGCTGCTCGCCCGCTATATCCTGGGCGACGAGTCGAAGTTCGAGCTCACGCAGGTGACGTCGGATACGCGCGAGTCGGTCCTGACGAGCGGACAGGTGGATACGGTTTTCGCGACGTATTCGATCACGGACGCAAGGAAAGAGGTCATCTCGTTCGCCGGCCCGTATTATACGTCCCAGCAGGCCGTCCTTGTGAAGGCGGGAAATGACGAGATCACCGGCGTCGATGATCTGGCCGGCAAGATCGTTGCGACGCAGTCCGGTTCGACCGGCCCGGATATCCTCGCGGAGTATGCGCCGGAGGCGGAAGTCGAGGAGTTCACTGATGACACGACGGCAAGAACGGCTCTGGAGCAGGGCCGCGTGGACGCGTATGTGACGGATTATACCCTTCTCCTCAATGCGATCGTGAAGAACCCTGACAAGTACGAGATCGCAGGAGACGTCTTCGGTCCGGAAGATAATTACGGCATCGGTCTGCCGAAGGATTCGGACGGCGTGGACTTTGTCAATACATTCCTCGCCGGAATCGAAGAGGACGGCACATGGGCGAAGCTGTGGGAGATCAGCCTCGGCCAGAGGACCGGCATCGAGACCGCTCCGGAGGCGCCGGCGCTTCCGTAAGCGTGGGCAGGACAGCAGTCAGAGGAACAAACAACGGTCCCGGGAGCGGCAGCTCCCGAGGCCGTTTTCCAAATGGCGCAGAATTGTGAGAAATGTAATGGCGGAGGAAATCCGGCCGGAGGACAGATCATTATGAGTATAAGCCAGTTGCTTTCCGAGTTTGGAAGTCAGTATGCGGAAGCGCTGTTTACGACGTGGAAGCTGACGGCCTTGTCATTTTCACTTGCGTTCGTGATCGGCGTGGCCGTGACCGTGATGCGGGTGAGTCCGGTCAGGCCGCTGCGTATCGCAGGGGAAATCTACGTCCAGATCTTCCGGAATATTCCGGGAGCGGCGCTTTTGATCCTGCTGGTGTACGCATTTCCCTACCTGAATATCGTATGGTCGTACTTCACCTGCGTGCTGATCGCCGCGTCGCTGATCCCGGCGGCATTTTGCTCGGAATATCTGATGGCGGGGATCAACACGATTCCGGTCGGGCAGATCGAAGCGGCCAGGTCGATCGGGATGACGTTCGTGCAGACCATCTCCAAAGTGGTGATTCCGCAGTCGCTCAGATCCAGCGTGCTGCCGCTGACCAATCTGCTGGTCGCGACGATGCTGACGACGGCGCTGGCTTCGCAGGTGCCGCTGAAGCCGAGGGATCTCACCGGGCTCGTCGCGCATATCAATACGCATGCGGTCGGGGGCGTGACGGCGTTCTTCATTTCCGCGATGCTGTACTGCGGGACGGCGGTCGTGATCGGGCAGGTGGGCAATCTGATTGACAAGAGAGTGAGGATTCTCAGATGAGCGATGCAAGAACCAATGTGCGCGATGCGCTCTATGAGCCGCCCGGGCCGAGGACGAGGCGGATCACGGCTGCGGCGACCGGGATCTCGCTCGCGGGGATCGGGGTCCTTGCGGCGCTTGTTGTCCGGCGGTTTGCCGTGGCGGGACAGCTGGACGCGAAGTACTGGGCGCTGTTTACGAAGGGCACGACCTGGCTGTATCTCGGGAAAGGCCTCGTCGGCACGCTTCGGGCTGCGGCGATGGCCGGCGTGATCACATTTGCGATGGGCTTTTTGATGATGATCCTGAGGATCAGCCGTCTTCGGGCTGCACGCGCGGTCGGGACGGCGCTGGTGGAGTTTACCAGAGGGGTGCCGACGCTGCTCTTTATCTACTTTTTCTTTCTGGTCGTGCCGCAGCTCGGCGTCGCGATGCCGGCGTTTTGGAAGATTACGCTGCCGGTCGCGATCTCGGCGTCGGGGATCGTGGCGGAAGTGCTGCGGTCGGGCGTCAATGCCGTGCCGAAGGGGCAGCGCGAGGCGGCGCTGTCGCTCGGGATGCGGGAGAGCAGCGTGTTTCTGAAGGTGGTGTTTCCGCAGGCGATCCGGTTCTGTATCCCCGCGCTGATCTCGGAGCTCGTGATCGTGCTGAAGGATACGACCTTTGCCTATGTGGTCACGTTCCCGGATCTGATGCAGAACGCGAAGGTGCTGATTTCAAATTATGACTCGCTGCTCGCGGTGTATCTGGTGGTGGCGGTGATCTACATTTTCATAAATTATCTCCTGAATCGTCTCTCGGACTTTGCCGCGAAGCGGCGCGACCGGGGACTTGTGGTGAAGACTGGGTGAGAGTGAGGATGTCGGTATGAGGAATATGGAACCGGATCAGAACGGCGCGGAGGTGCCCGTGATCGAGCTTCGGCATGTGGAGAAGCATTACGGGGATCTGCATGTGCTGAAGGATATCAATTTGCGCGTCGGGAAGGGCGAGGTGGTGGTCATCATCGGTCCGTCCGGCTCGGGAAAGTCGACGCTCTGCCGCACGATCAACCGGATGGAGACGATTGACGCGGGCGAGATCCTGATTGAGGGCGTTCCGCTGCCGGTCGAAGGAAGGGAGCTCGCGCAGCTCCGCGCGCAGGTCGGGATGGTGTTTCAGAGCTTCAATCTGTTTTCGCACCGGACGATCTTGGATAATGTGACCCTTGGGCCGACCGATGTGCTTCATGTACCGAAGAAGGAGGCGCGTGAGGAGGCGATGCGGCTGCTTGCGCGCGTCGGCGTGGAATCGCAGGCGCATAAGGTGCCGGCGCAGCTGTCCGGCGGCCAGCAGCAGAGGGTCGCGATCGCGAGATCGCTGGCCATGCACCCGAAGGCGATCCTCTTCGACGAGCCGACGAGCGCGCTGGATCCGGAGATGATCGGCGAGGTGCTCTCGGTGATGACCGAGCTCGCGGGTGAGGGGATGACGATGCTGGTGGTGACGCACGAGATGAATTTCGCGCGGCGTGTGGCGGACCGGGTGATCTTTATGGACGCCGGCAGCATCGTCGAGGAGAACACGCCGGATGCGTTTTTCAGTCATCCGAAGTCGCAGCGGGCGAAGGATTTTCTGGATTCGATACAGAATCATTAAAATGGATTTGAGAGAGTTAGATACCCTGAACGGGGTCAGACCCCGTTCAGGGTATCTAACTCTTTCATTTAAAAACAGAGTGCGGTATGATAATGCGGAATACATGAAAGCGAAAGGGAGAGGCTTACGATGGACAGACCGAGGATTGCGATTCCCGAGATTGACCAGGATGTGCGGAATTATACCGCCGCGCTCTTTGAGGCAGGAATGGAGCCGGTTGTGATATCGGTGCAGACGGAGCAGATCCACAGGCAGTATCAGCAGGAGTACCTGGATTATTCGGAGTTCCGGGTGGACCGGTACGACGGACTGCTTTTGCCGGGCGGCGGCGACATCGACCCCGCGCGCTACGGTGAGGAGGACCGAGGCAGCCGGCAGATCGTGGAGGATCTGGACCAGCTGCAGCTGGAGATGATCGATGCCTTCGTGAAGGAGGGGAAGCCCGTGCTCGGGATCTGCAGGGGGCTGCAGATCGTCAATGTGTATTTCGGCGGCACGCTGATCCAGGATATTCCGACCGCGGCGAAGCACGCCTCGGATGAAAAAAATGTGGACATGGTGCACGGCTGCAAGGCAAATGAGGGCAGCTGGCTGGCGAAGCTGTACGGAACGGAATTTGTCCACAACAGTTCGCATCATCAGGCCGCCGACACGCCCGGAAACGAGATCGTCTTTGACAGCGTCTGCCCGGAGGACGGCGTCGTGGAAGCGCTGCATCACAGCCGGCTCCCCGTGTACGGCGTTCAGTGGCATCCGGAGCGGATGTGCCTGAAATATGCATCGGACCGCTATGAAGACGGACTGCGGATCTTCCGGTTTTTCGGCGAGGTCTGCCGCACTTCGATGGAAATGGAGTCCGATCCGGCCGGGCGCCATGTTCATGAAACGGATCCCTGGAACGGACGGAACATGTGAAAAAACGCATGCAAGATAAAACGCATGCAAGATAAAACGCATACAAGATAAAACGCATGCATGAAAAATCGCATGCAAGGTTTGACACAAATTGTCTTAATATATACAATAATAACCGATTATTATCTCTGAAAACAAACCGGACGGAGGAAGATATTTATGACAACCTACCTGATTACAGGATGCGCCGGCTTTATCGGCAGCAACTTTGTCTATTACATGCTGAAACAGCACGACGATATCCGGCTCATTAATCTCGACGCGCTGACATACGCCGGCAACCTGGAGAACCTGAAGGGCGTGGAAGATGATCCGAGGCATATCTTCGTGCAGGGCGATATCCGCGACAAAGCGCTTGTGTCCGAACTGATC
>CACXFK010000264.1 GCA_902766945.1 uncultured Lachnospiraceae bacterium
CTTTTGTGCGCCGCTCAGCGTGATCAGCAGCAGTTCCACGGCCGTCCGGTCCCGGAGCGCGCCGCTCTTGAACGCCTCTTCGGTCCTGACGCAGTCCGCGAGCGCGGCCGTGAGCTGCTCTTTTGTATAGCGCCTCACGAGGGGCAGGCTCTTTCTGACGGCAAAAGGCGGCATCCCGGCTTTCTTTGCGATCGCTCCTTCGGACAAACCGCTCCCGGACAGTTCCTTCACCATCAGCAGGCGGTTGTACTGCATGGACATGAGGGCCAGGATCTTTCCCGGCGGTTCCTTCAGCGCCATCAGGTCCGCGTACAGCTCCATCGCGTCCCGGCGCCGGAGCTCGGTCACGGCCTGGATCATGTCGAAGATCCGGTCTTCGAGCGTGACGGACGTGACGGTGTCAATATCTTCGGCCGTGACTTCTTCCCGGCCGGCGCAGTAGTGAATGAGCTTATCGGTTTCCCTCAGGATGCGGTTCATATCGGTTCCGGTGCGCTCGATGAGGTGCGTGAGCGCGGAGCGGCGGATGCGCAGATTTTCCTTTCCGAGCATTTTCGCGATCCATCCGGCCAGAACGTCCGCACTTTGTTCGCCGAATTCCACGCAGCGCCCCGCGGCCTGCACCGCTTTATATAACCGGCTGCGTTTGTCGACTTCATTTTCCGTAAAAACCAGATACAGATAGTCCGGAAGCGACTTCATATAATCGGGCAGAAGCTCGGCCGTTTTTTTAAAGAGTCCCGTGTGGTCGAGCCGGATCACGCGTTTTTCCGCAAAAAACGGGAGCGTCTCCGCCTGGTCGATCACCGCGCCTTCCGTGAGACCGTCTCCTTCAAATACCGTCAGGTTCATTCCGGGATCGCCCGGGATCAGCGCGCTGACCAGCTTGTCGCGGTACTGAAGCTTCAGATAGTCTTCCGTGCCGAAAAGCAGATAGACATGTTTTAACTGACCTGATTTCAGGTCTTCGATAAGTTCCTTCATACGTGTTTTTCTCCACCCGCCGGCGCGGTCCGCCGCGGCAAAAATCTTTATGCTTACACTATAACATATGATATACTTGTAAACACAGGAAAAGACTTAAAAACCGGGCTGCCGGACCTGTATATCATGGAGTGGGAGGAGCTGGAGATGGGAAAGTACGTGATGGCGATCGACGCCGGTACGACGTCAAACCGCTGCATTTTATTTGATGAGGCGGGGCAGATCTGCTCCGTTGCCCAGAAAGAATTCAGGCAGTTTTATCCGAAACCCGGGTGGGTGGAGCACGATCCGGACGAGATCTGGACGACGATCCTGGAGGTCGTGCATCAGGCGATGGAAAATGTAGGGGCGTCCGCCTCCGAGATCGCCTGCATCGGCATCACCAATCAGCGTGAGACCGTGATCGTCTGGGACCGGACGACAGGCGAGGCGGTCTGCCCCGCGATCGTGTGGCAGTGCAGGAGGACCGCGGAATATGCGGATCAGCTGAAAGCCGACGGGATGACGGAGTTCATCCGGAAGAAGACGGGGCTTGTGATCGACGCGTACTTCTCCGCCACCAAGCTCAGGTGGATTCTCGAGGAAGTGCCGGGAGCGCGGGAGAAAGCGGAGAGCGGGAAGCTTTTGTTCGGAACGGTTGACACCTGGATCATGTGGAAGCTGTCCGGGGGAAAGATCCATGCGACGGACTATTCGAACGCGTCCAGGACGATGCTCTTTAATATCATGACGCTTAAATGGGATCAGGAGATTCTCGATCTCATGAAGATTCCCGCCGGGATGCTGCCGGAAGTGCGCCCGTCAAGCGGCGTGTTCGGGTATGCCGATCCGAGGATCCTCGGGGGACCGGTCCCGATCTCCGGCGCCGCCGGGGATCAGCAGGCCGCTCTCTTCGGCCAGACCTGCTTCCATGCGGGCGACGCGAAGAACACGTACGGGACCGGCTGTTTCATGCTCATGAATACGGGAGAAGTGCCGGTTTTCTCGGAAAACGGCCTTCTGACGACGATCGCCTGGGGCTATGACGGGAAGGTGACGTATGCGCTCGAGGGCTCCGTCTTTGTCGCCGGCGCGGCGATCCAGTGGCTGCGTGACGAGATGGGACTCATCAAGTCGGCCGCGGAATCGGAGTATCTGGCCGAAAAGGTGAAGGACACGAACGGGTGCTATGTGGTGCCGGCCTTTGCGGGGCTCGGAGCCCCTCACTGGGATCAGTACGCAAGGGGGACGATCGTCGGCCTCACCAGGGGCTGCAATAAATATCATATCATCCGGGCGACGCTGGATTCTCTGGCCTATCAGGTCCGTGACGTGCTTGAGGCCATGAAGGCGGACTCCGGCGTGGCGCTTAATTCGCTCAAGGTGGACGGCGGCGCATCCGCCAACAACTACCTGATGCAGATGCAGTCCGACCTGATCGACGCGCCTGTTCTTCGGCCGACCTGCGTGGAGACGACGGCCATGGGAGCGGCCTATCTCTCCGGGCTCGCGGTCGGATACTGGGGAAGCCGGGAAGATGTGGTCCGGAATTGGGAGATCGACAGGATCTTCAGGCCGGAGATCACAGCGGCCACGCGGGACAGCCTCATAAAGGGCTGGGCAAAGGCCGTCCGCTGCGCCTACGGCTGGGCCGAGTGACGATCCGGAACCGGCTTGTGCGGCCGTGCAGCGGACTTTGTTCTGAGGAAGGGAGAAGCGCTTATGTATGACGTGATCATCATCGGGGCGGGCGTTACGGGCTGTGCCACAGCCAGGTTCCTGTCCCGGTACAGCGGGAAGTTTTGTGTCATGGAGAGATCCGAGGACGTCTGCACCGGAACGTCCAAAGCCAATTCGGCGATCATCCATGCGGGGTTTGACGCCGCGCACGGATCCCTCATGGCCAAATACAACCTGATGGGCTGCAGGATGTATCCTGAGCTCGCGAAGGAACTGGATTTTGCCTACAAAAACAACGGGTCACTGGTCCTCGCTCTTAGCGAGGAGGACATCCCGAAGCTCGAAGCGCTGATGGAAAACGGCATCAAAAACGGGGTAGAGGGGCTCGAGATCGTGGACGGCAGGCGGCTGCGCGAACTCGAACCGAGCATCGGGCATGTGCCGGTGGCTGCGCTGTATGCGCCCAGTGCCGGGATTGTCTGCCCGTTTGGCGCCACGATCGCATTTGCCGAAAATGCGTTTACGAACGGAGTGGAATTCCGTTTTAATGAAGAAGTAAAGGGCCTTACGCGGTCGGAAGATGAAAACGGGGAACCGTGCTGGATCGTCCAGACACCGGAAGGCGCGGTCCGGACGCGCGCCGTCGTCAACGCAGCCGGCGTCTACGCGGACGTTCTCCACAATATGGTTTCAGCCGACAAGATCCGGATCATCCCGAGAAGAGGCGATTATCTTTTGCTTGACCGGAGGACGGGCGGCTATGTCAGGCACACGGTTTTCCAGGTCCCGGGCAAGTTCGGAAAGGGCGTCCTCGTCTCGCCGACCGTGCACGGCAACACGATCGTCGGCCCGACCGCTGAGGACATCGATGACAAGGAAGGCGTCGATACGACCTCCGAGGGATTTGAGGATCTGATGGAGAAGGCCGGACTGGCATTTGACGATCTTCCGCTCAGGGAAGTGATCACGAGCTTTGCGGGCCTTCGGGCGCATGAGGCGCGGCATGACTTTATACTCGGCGAAGTGGCCGACGCGCCCAATTTCTTTGACTGCGCCGGCATCGAATCCCCGGGACTTACCGCGGCCCCGGCGATCGGGAAAGAAACAGCGGATCTTCTCGCCGGGAAACTGTCGCTTGCCCTCAATCCGGACTTTGAAGGGAGACGAAAGGGCCTGCCGGATCCGAAATCGCTGCCGCTTGAGGAGCTCGCCGCATTGCTTAAGGAAAAACCGGAATACGGGCGGATCGTCTGCCGCTGCGAGCAGATCAGTGAAGGCGAGATCCGCGACGCGATCAACCGCCCGCTCGGCGCGAAGAGCCTGGACGGGGTCAAGAGACGTGTCCGCGCCGGGATGGGACGGTGCCAGGGAGGCTTCTGTTCACCCAGGCTCATGGATATCCTGGCGGAGGAATGGGGTGTCGACGCAGCCGATATCACGAAGGCAGGGGGCCGCTCCAAGGTGATCGTCGGCCTTGTGAAAGACAGGATATAAGGAGGTCCGGCGATGGGAGAACTGGAGAGAACGAAATGCCGTCTGCTGATTATCGGAGGCGGGCCCGCCGGCCTTGCCGCGGCGATCGGGGCTTATGACGAAGGAGAGCGCGACCTCATGATCCTCGAGAGAGAGACGCGGCTCGGAGGCATACTGAATCAGTGCATTCACAACGGATTCGGGCTTCATACGTTTCAGGAGGAACTGACCGGACCCGAATACGCTCAGAGATATATCGACCAGGTTCTCGAGCGGGGGATCCCGTTCAGGACCGATACGATGGTGATGTCCGTCACAAAGGCTGAGGACGGGACAAAAGAAGTGATGACGGTAAGCGAGGAGGAAGGGCTTGTGCTCTACCGCGCGGAAGCCGTGGTCCTTGCGATGGGCTGCAGGGAGAGAAGCCGGGGCGCCCTGAATATACCCGGATTCCGCCCGGCCGGCATCTTTTCGGCGGGCACGGCCCAGCGACTGGTCAACATCGAGGGTTATCTGCCCGGCCGGCGCGTCGTCATCCTGGGTTCGGGCGACATCGGGCTGATTATGGCGCGGCGCATGACACTGGAAGGCGCGAAGGTGCTCGTCTGTGCCGAGCTGATGCCGTACTCGGGCGGACTGAAGAGAAACATCGTGCAGTGCCTGGATGATTTCGGCATCCCGCTCAAGCTGTCCCATACGGTTGTCCGGATCGAAGGTAAGGAGAGAGTGGAAGGCGTCGTGATCGCTGAGGTCGGTCCGGACAGGAAGCCGGTCAAAGGAACCGAGGAGCATTACGACTGTGACACGCTTCTTTTATCCGTAGGCCTTCTGCCTGAAAATGAGCTGACAATCGGCCTCGGCGCAAATATCAGCCGGACGACGAACGGCCCGGTGGTCAACGAATCCCTTGAATGCAGCGTGCCCGGCGTGTTTGCGGCAGGCAACGTGCTGCATGTCCACGACCTGGTCGACTATGTGAGCGAAGAAGCCCGACTGGCCGGTCAGAGCGCCGCCCGCTATATCCGGGAAGCGGAAGGCGGAACCGTTGAGGAAAAAGCGAGGGTGGAAGTGAAGTTTTCGGGCGGCATCCGGTATACGGTTCCGACCTATATCGCGCCGGAGAAGGTTCACGCATTTTTAAAGATCCGCTTCCGGGTGGGGGACGTGATGACAAACCGGAAGGTGGTTCTGTACCTGAACGGGAAAGCGGTTTCCGCCAAAAAGCGCCGCGTGATGGCGCCGGGCGAGATGGAAGAGATCGTGCTCACGGAAAAACTTCTGAAAAAGTATCCGGACGTGACGGATCTTGAGATCAAAGTGGAGGAGGATGCGTGATGGAGAACAGACAGCTCACCTGTATCGGCTGTCCTCTGGGCTGCCAGATCGAAGTGTTCTTTGACGGAAGCGGCGCGATCTCGCTCATCACGGGCAATTCCTGCCAGAGAGGCGAGACCTACGCGAGGAAGGAAGTGACGGCTCCCGTCCGCATCGTGACGAGCTCCGTCAGGGTCTACGGAAGCCGGAAGGGCGAGCGGATGGTGCCGCTTAGGACCTCCGCGGAGATACCCAAAGAAAAGATCATGGACGTGATCCGGGATCTCAGGGGTGTTTCCGTACCCTGCCCGGTGCACATCGGCGACGTGCTGATCCGCGACATCGCGGGCACGGGCGCGGACGCCGTCGCGACGAAGGAAGTGGAGTAGGCCGCACTGGACGGGGACGTAAGACCTGTGATACACTGATACTCTGCCGTTTGCCGTGCAGGACGGCAGAGTGCAGCAGAGGCAGGAGCTCCCGCACCGCGCACGCCGCGTCTTAAAACGCCGGGACGTGCAAGTGAAGCGGCTGCGTGTTTTTCCAGGATAAGCAAAGCAGAGGAAATACAGTACAGATGGATCAGAGCAGAATCAGGAATTTTTGCATCATAGCCCATATCGACCACGGGAAGAGTACGCTCGCGGACCGCATCATCGAGGAAACCGGCCTTCTGACCGAGCGCGAGATGCAGGACCAGGTGCTTGACAATATGGATCTCGAGCGGGAGCGCGGCATCACGATCAAGGCGCAGACCGTCCGCACCATCTACAAAGCCGACGACGGGGAGGAGTATATCTTCAATCTGATCGATACGCCCGGCCACGTCGACTTCAATTATGAGGTGTCGAGGTCTCTGGCCGCCTGCGACGGCGCCGTGCTGGTGGTCGACTCGACCCAGGGCGTCGAAGCCCAGACCCTGGGCAACGTCTATCTTGCTCTCGATCATGACCTGGAGATCCTTCCGGTGATCAACAAGGTCGACCTCCCGAGCGCGCAGCCCGACGAGGTCGCCAGGGAGATCGAGGACGTGATCGGCCTCGAAGCGATGGAGTGCCCCAGGATTTCGGCAAAGACAGGCCTCAATGTGCATGAGGTCCTGGAATCGATCGTGCACAAGCTGCCGGCCCCGTCCGGCGATCCGGACAAGCCGCTCCGCGCGCTGATCTTTGATTCGCTCTACGACAGCTACCGGGGCGTGATCGTCTTTATGCGCGTCTTTGACGGCTCCGTCAGGAAGGGCTCCCATATTAAAATGATGGCGACCGGCGCCGACTTCGAAGTGACGGAGGTCGGCATCTTCGGAGCCGGGAAGTTTATTCCGGAAGAAGAACTTTCCGCAGGAATGGTCGGGTATCTGGAAGCCAGTATCAAGGACATGAAGCAGACGCGCGTCGGCGACACCGTGACGGACTACGCGCATATGTGCGACGAAGCGCTGCCCGGATACAAGGAGCCGCAGCCGATGGTGTACTGCGGCATTTATCCGGCGGAGACGCCCCGCTATCCCGATCTCAGGGATGCGCTGGAAAAGCTCCAGTTAAATGACGCCGCGCTGCAGTATGAGCCGGAGACCTCACAGGCGCTCGGGTTCGGATTCCGCTGCGGCTTCCTCGGACTGCTGCATCTTGACGTGGTGACGCAGCGTCTGGAGAGAGAGTATGACCTCGACCTGATTACGACCGCGCCGAGTGTGATCTACAAGATCTACAAGACGGACGGGACCGTCCTTGACATCACAAACCCGACCAATATGCCGGATCCCTCCGAGATCGAGCATATGGAGGAGCCGATGGTCAAGGCCGAGATCATGGTCACGACGGAATATATCGGCCCGATCATGACGCTCTGCCAGGAAAGGCGGGGCATCTATGAGGAGACCGAATATCTTGAAACGACGAGGGCCGTGCTTCGCTACAGGATGCCCTTAAACGAGATCATCTATGATTTCTTTGACGCGCTGAAGAGCCGCTCCCGCGGATATGCGTCATTTGACTACGAGTTCTGCGGGTATGTGCGGAGCGAACTGACGAGGCTCGATATCCTGGTCAATCACGAAGTGGTGGACGCGCTTTCCTTTATTGTCTACGCACCGAATGCGTACAAGCGCGGGTCCCAGATGTGCGCGCGGCTGAAAAAGGAAATCCCGAGACAGCTCTTCGACATCCCGATCCAGGCCGCCGTCGGATCGAAGATCATAGCCAGGGAGACGGTGCGGCAGCTCAGGAAGGACGTCCTCGCAAAGTGCTACGGAGGCGACATTTCCAGAAAGAGAAAGCTTCTCGAGAAACAGAAGGAAGGCAAGAAGAAGATGCGCGAGATCGGAAGCGTCGAAGTGCCGAAGGAAGCCTTCCTCAATGTGCTGAAGCTCGATGAGGAGTAACCCTTGGGAGAGATCGGTTTATACCTGCATATTCCGTTTTGTGTCCGAAAATGCGCGTACTGCGATTTTCTGTCATTTCCCGCAGGCGAGGAAATGAAGAAGATCTATGCGTCGGCCCTGATCCGGGAGATCCGCGGATACCGGAACGCGGCGGAGGACTCGAAGGTCACCAGCATCTTTCTCGGAGGCGGTACGCCTTCGCTCATGCCGGTCCGCCAGCTGAGGGCTGTGTTTCAGGCGATCTACGACACATTTCCGGTCGATAAGGACGCGGAGATCACGATGGAGATGAATCCCGGAACGGTGAACGAGGCGCTTATGTCCTTTGTGTTCGACTCGGTAAACCGGGTGAGCCTCGGGATGCAGTCCGCCGTTGATGAGGAACTCGTGACGCTCGGCCGCATCCACACGTTTGAGGACGTGAGGAAAAGCGTGGAACTGCTCAGGGAGAGCGGCGTGAAGAATCTGAACCTGGACCTGATGTCCGGGATCCCGGGACAGACAGAGGCGAGCTGGGCCCGAACGCTCTCCGCCGCCGTGTCCCTCGGACCGGAGCATATCAGCGCCTACAGCCTGATCGTGGAGGAGGGAACGCCGTTTTTCCGGATGAAGGAGGAAGGCTCGCTTGTGCTTCCCGACGAGGAGACGGAACGGCGGATGTACACGATGACCCGGGACGTGCTCGCGCGCTCCGGATATGCCCAGTATGAATTTTCCAATTATGCCAGGGAAGGCTTCCGCTGCCGGCATAACATCCGCTACTGGAAGCGGGGGGACTATCTGGGCTTTGGTGTCGGCGCGGCCTCTCTTTTCCGGGGAAGCCGCTGGAGCAATACGCGGGACGTGGATGAATACATCCGTCTCAGCCCGGATCCCGGCGCGCTCGTGCGGGGGATGGAGCGCCTCAATAAGCGCGCCGAGATCGAGGAGTACATGTTCCTCGGGCTCCGCATGACCGAAGGCGTCAGCAGCGCCGCTTTCCGGGAGGCATTCGGAGTGGAGATCCGTGATCTGTACGGGGACGTGATCGACCGCCAGATCCGGTCAGGGCTCATGGACGAGCCGAAAGAGGGCACGTTCCGCCTGACGGACAGAGGAATCGATATCAGCAATGTCGTTCTGGCAGAGTATCTGCTGGACTGACCGGTTGATCCGGAGGGAGAGACCGCTTTATAGAAGGACAGAATGAATCAGACGAAATTTATCAGGATACGGGGTGCAAATGAGAACAATCTCAAGCACCTCAATGTGGATATACCGCGGGGCGAGCTCGTCGTACTGACCGGCCTGTCCGGATCGGGCAAGAGTTCACTCGCATTTGATACGATTTACGCAGAAGGACAGAGACGCTATATGGAGTCTCTGTCTTCGTATGCCCGGCAGTTCCTCGGGCAGATGGAAAAACCGGACGTCGAGAGCATCGAAGGGCTTCCGCCCGCGATCTCGATCGACCAGAAAACGACGAACCGGAACCCGCGCTCGACGGTGGGAACCGTCACGGAGATCTACGATTACCTGAGACTCCTTTACGCGCGTATCGGTGTGCCGCACTGCCCGAACTGCGGCCGCGAGATCCGGCGGCAGAGCGTGGACCAGATGGTCGACCAAATCATGGCGCTGCCCGGGAAGTCGAGGATCCAGCTGCTCGCCCCTGTCGTCAGAGGGCGGAAGGGCCGCCATGAAAAGGTGTTCGAGCAGGCCAAAAAGAGCGGCTACGTCCGCGTGATGGCGGACGGAAACCAGTACGAGCTCACCGAGCCGATCGAACTGGATAAAAACCAGAAGCATAATATCGAGATCGTCGTCGACCGCCTCGTCGTCAAACCCGGCATTGAGAAGCGGCTGACGGATTCGATTGAAACCGTGCTCTCGCTGACAGGGGGCCTTCTTGAAGTTGACCTCATGGACGGGACGTCCATCTCGCTGTCGTCGAACTTCTCCTGCCCCGACTGCGGCATCAGCATCGAAGAGATCGAGCCGCGAAGCTTTTCTTTCAACAACCCGTTCGGTGCGTGCCCTGCCTGTACGGGACTTGGCTATAAGATGGAATTCGATCCGGACCTGATGATCCCGGACAAGAGCAAATCGCTGTCCGAGGGCTGCATCGTCGTGCCCGGATGGCAGAGCTCCGCGGACGAGGGCAGCTTCACCCACGCAACACTCGCCGCACTTGCGGAGGAGTACGGCTTCAGCCTGGATACGCCGTTTTCAAAGCTTCCTTCCGAGATCCGGAAGATGCTGATCCGGGGCGCGGACCGCTCCGTAAAGGTCCACTACAAGGGACAGCGCGGTGTCGGCGATTACGACATTCAGTTCGAAGGCCTTGTGAAAAATGTCGAGCGCCGCTACCGGGAGACTTTTTCCGAGTGGAGCAAGGCCGAATATGAAAAATTCATGCGGATTACCCCCTGCGACGAGTGCGGCGGCCAGAGACTGAAAGCCTCTTCGCTCGCGGTGACGGTCGGAAAGCTCAACATTATTTCCGTCACGGAGCTGTCCGTGACAAAGCTGCTTTCCTATATAGACAAACTGAAGCTGACGAAACAGCAGACGGCGATCGGTTCCCAGATCCTGAAGGAAGTGCGCTCGCGCGTCCAGTTCCTGAAGGACGTGGGTCTTGATTATCTGACGCTGTCCCGGGCGACCGGCACGCTGTCGGGAGGAGAGGCCCAGCGGATCCGGCTTGCGACCCAGATCGGGTCCGGCCTCGTCGGCGTCGCCTATATTCTGGACGAGCCCAGTATCGGCCTTCACCAGAGAGACAACGACAAGCTGCTTGCGACGCTCAGGAACCTCCGGGATCTCGGGAATTCCCTGATCGTGGTCGAGCATGACGAGGACACCATTCTCGCCGCGGATACCGTCGTGGATATCGGACCGGGAGCCGGCGAGCACGGAGGCACGCTGGTTGCGCAGGGCAGCGCGGAGGACATCATGGCCTGCCCCGAGTCCGTGACCGGCCAGTATTTAAGCGGAAAGCTTGTAATTCCGGTGCCGGAGGTCCGGCGAAAGCCCGCCGGATGGCTGAAGATCCGCGGCGCGGCGGTCAACAATCTGAAGCGGATCGACGTGGACGTGCCGACCGGCGTCTTCACCTGCGTGACCGGAGTATCGGGTTCGGGAAAGAGCTCGCTTGTAAACGAGATTCTGTATAAGCGCCTGGCGAGGGATCTGAACCGCGCCTTTGAGGTGCCCGGAAAGCACCGGGAGATCTACGGCATCAACAAGCTCGACAAGGTCATCAATATCGACCAGTCCCCGATCGGCCGCACGCCGAGGTCCAATCCGGCGACGTATACCGGCGTGTTCGACATGATCCGCGACCTGTTCGCATCCACCACGGACGCGAAAATGCGCGGATATAAGAAAGGGCGGTTCTCCTTTAACGTCAAGGGCGGCCGCTGCGAGGCGTGCCAGGGCGACGGCATCCTTAAGATCGAGATGCATTTCCTTCCGGACGTCTATGTGCCGTGCGAGGTCTGCCATGGCAAGCGGTATAACCGCGAGACGCTCGACGTGAAATACAAAGGGAAGAGCATCTATGACGTGCTTGAGATGACGGTCGAGGAGGCGCTCGCCTTTTTCGACAACGTGCCGAGGATCCGTGACAAGATCCGGACGCTCTACGACGTCGGGCTCGGATACATCAAACTGGGACAGCCCTCCACGCAGCTGTCCGGCGGTGAGGCGCAGCGGATCAAGCTCGCCGCGGAACTGTCGAGGCGGGCGACCGGGAAAACCATTTACATCCTGGATGAACCGACGACAGGGCTCCATTTTGCGGATGTCCACAAGCTGATCGAGATCATCCAGAGGCTGACCGATCAGGGCAATACGCTCGTCGTGATCGAACACAATCTGGACGTCATCAAGACCGCCGATTATATCATCGACCTCGGTCCGGAGGGCGGCGACCGCGGCGGATGCGTCGTCGCGCACGGAACGCCGGAAGAGGTCGCTGAGGTGCCGGAATCGTATACCGGCGCCTACATCAGGAAGTATCTGGAGAAAGAGAAACACAGAAGAAACACATAAGTGCAGGATGCACTGATTCGTCCAAGGAGAGAGAAACATGCCGGCAACAGATATCGGAATCGATCTGGGAACCTCCAATATTGTGATCTGGTACAAAGGAAAGGGCATCATTGTCCATGAACCGACGATGGTTGCCTACGACAAGGAAAATGACAAGATCGTCGCTTACGGCGAAGAAGCCCGCCAGCTCGTCGCAAGGGCCCAGGGCAGCATCGTGGCGGTCAGGCCGTTTAAAGCCGGCATGATCTCCGATTATTCGGTCACGGAAAAGCTGATGTGGCATTACATCCAGGTCGCGATGGGGCGGCAGATGTTCCGGAAGCCGTATATCAGCATCTGCATGCCGAGCGGCGTGACCGAGGTCGAGCGCAGGGCCGTGGAGGAAGCGGCCTATCAGTCCGGCGCGCGCGACGTGACGATCGTGGAAGGCACCGTCGCAGCCGCGATCGGAGCCGGGATCGATATCACGAAGCCGGTCGGCAACCTGGTCGTCGACATCGGGGGCGGCACGACGGACATCGCCGTGATCTCCATCGGCGCGCCGGTGATCTCCGATTCGCTCAAGATCGCAGGCGCGACCTTCAACGATATGATCGCCCGGAGTATCCGCCGCAATCATTCCCTGTTTATCGGAAACGAACAGGTTGAGGCGCTCAAGATCCGGATCGGCAGCTGCTACAAGCGCCCGAAGAGCGACACGATGCAGATCAGCGGGCGGAACGTCATGACCGGCTTGCCGAAGACCGTCTCCGTGACGTCCGAAGAAATCCGGGAGGCGCTTCACGACGCCACGAGCCGGATCGCGGACGCTGTTCACGGCGTCCTGGAAAAAACGCCGCCGGAACTTGCCGCCGACATCACGACGCGCGGCATCGTGTTCACGGGAGGAAGCGCCCTTCTGGACGGCATCACGGAACTGATCGAGGAGCGGACGGGCATCAACGTCATGGTGGCGGAAAATCCGGCCGACTGTGTCGCCATCGGAGCCGGGCACTACGTGGAACTGATGGACCGTCTCGGCAGAATGGATTTTTAACGGATGGAAGAGAACGTAAGCGGGATTATCGGGCATATCATTTTCCGGAATGAAGACAACGGATATACGGTCTTTTCGCTGGACCGGGACGGAGAGGAGCTGACCTGCGTCGGCTTCTTTGCCGATATCAGGGAGGGAACCGGCATCGAGGCTTACGGGCGTTTTACCGAACATCTGTCTTACGGCACGCAGTTCAAGGTGGACCGGTACGAGTACCGGCCTCCCGAGACGGCCGAGGCGATGGAGACATACCTCGCTTCCGGCGCCGTCAAGGGCATCGGGAAAGCCCTGGCGGCCCGCATCGTCAAGCGGTTCGGGGCGGATACGCTGAGAATTCTCGAGGAAGAGCCGGAGAGGCTGTCCGAAGTGAAGGGCATCAGTATGCGCAAAGCCCGTGAGATCGGGGAAGTCGCGGCCGAGCAGGCCGGGATGAGGCGCGCGATGATCTTTCTCGAGGGGTTCGGCATTTCCCTCCGGATGGGCGTCCGTATTTATAAGCAGTACGGAGAGGAGATCTACACGATCCTCCGGGAAAACCCGTACCGGCTTGCGGAGGACATCGACGGCATCGGGTTTCTGACCGCGGACCGGATCGCGGCGCGCGCGGGCATCGGCGCCGAGTCCGAATACAGGCTCCGGAGCGGCCTTCTGTACGTCCTTACGACCGCGTCCACAGAGGGAAATGTCTATCTCCCGGAGCATCTCCTCATCGCCCGCGGCAGTGAACTGCTCGGGGTTTCCGAGGAAATGACGGCCCATACTCTTGAGGATCTGATGCTGGAGCACAAGGTCATCGTAAGGACGGATCCTTCCGCGGCGTTTGAAGACGACGGACGGACAGCGGATGAAGCGGGAGAGCGGATCGTGTATCTGTCCGCCTATTATTATCTGGAACTGAACGCAGCCAGGAAACTGCTGGATCTGGCGCAGCCGACCGGGGTCAGCGAGGAAGAGGCGTCCGCGCACATCCGATCGGCCTTCGGGCGGGGGGACGTCGTGCTCGAGGAGGAGCAGAAAAAAGCCGTGCTCTCGGCGGCCATGAACGGCCTGTTCATCCTCACGGGCGGCCCCGGCACCGGCAAGACGACGACGATCAACGCGATGATCCGGTATTTCCGCTCAAGGAGCTGCACGGTGATGCTGGCGGCCCCGACCGGCCGCGCGGCGAAACGAATGACCGAGACGACAGGATGCGCCGCATCCACGATTCACCGTCTGCTGGAGATCAACAGCGGCGCCGGCGAGGAGATGACCCGCATCCGTTTTGAGAGAAATGAAGAGAATCCTCTGGAGGCGGACGTCGTCATCATCGATGAGATGTCAATGGTGGACGTGTTCCTGTTTCACGCCCTTGTTTCCGCTATCGCGGTCGGAACCACGCTGATCCTGGTCGGCGACGTCAATCAGCTCCCGTCGGTCGGGCCCGGGGCCGTGCTTCGGGACGTGCTTCATTCCGGCGTGTTCCCGTCCGTGCGGCTGACGAAGATCTTCCGGCAGGCGGCCTCTTCGGACATCGTGGTCAACGCCCACCGGATCAACGCGGGCGAACAGATTGCCTTGGACAACAAAAGCCGCGACTTTTTCTTCCTGAAGAGACAGGATCCGGACCGGATCATCCGGAATACGGTCGAGCTCATCAGGGAGCGGCTGCCCGGGTATGTGCACGCGGAGCCGTTCGACATCCAGGTCCTCTGCCCGATGAAAAAAGGTCCGCTCGGAGCGGCGAGGATGAATGAAGTCCTGCAGGCCGCGCTCAATCCGCCCGCATCCTCGAAACGCGAGAAAGCGTACGGCGACCGCATTTTCCGGACCGGAGACAAGGTGATGCAGACGCGGAACAATTACCAGATGACCTGGGAGGTCCGCGGGAAATACGGGATCCCGACCCAGTCCGGAAGCGGCATTTTTAA
>CACXFK010000265.1 GCA_902766945.1 uncultured Lachnospiraceae bacterium
CATTATATGGAAGAGGATCAGTTTGAGCGCGGAAAGATGCGCCCGAAGTTCGAAGCCGCGATCGACTTTGTGGAACTCGGGAGAGACCGGCGCGCCATCATTACGTCGATTCCGCGCGCGAAGGCCGCCTATCTCGAAAAGGCAGGCACTCTGATCGTGAATTCTCTGTGAGACGTCATAACGGGATCAGACACAAAGAAGAGACCGCGTGCGGTCTCTTCTTTGTGTCTTAATAAATGAGGGGGGAGATAGTGATTGGTCTTCAACTATCTGAAAAAACTATACCGGAAAGATGTGAAGTGAGTATGACGACGGGGGAAAGAATCTATAAATATTATGAACAAAATCTAAAGAAATGCCCGTCCCGCCGCTGATTTGACGATATGAGGTGAATAGTATACAATAAAAGATCAGTCATGGAGCCTTGTATCATGACGGAAAAAGATCAGGAGACTATCAGTGATGAAATGTACCGAACTGCTTGAACGGCTTAACTATACCGTGGTAAAAGGGTCCGCCGAAACAGACATCTCGGACGTTGTCTGCGATTCCAGGCGCGTGACGGAAGGCGCGCTGTTTGTCTGCATATGCGGCGCCAATTCCGACGGGCACCGCTTCATTCCGGAAGTGGCTGAGAAAGGTGCGGCCGCGATCCTCGTTCAGGAGGACCATATGCCGGACGACCTGCCGGAAAACGTGACCGTCATCTCAACCGAAGATACGAGATACGGCCTTGCCGCCGTATCGGCTGCCTGGTTCGGATATCCCGCGGAGAAGATACCGGTGATCGGAATCACAGGGACCAAAGGCAAGACGACCACGACCTATATGATCCGGTCCATTCTTGAAAATGCCGGCTATCGCGTCGGCCTCATCGGCACGATTGAAGCCATCGTCGGGGATGAGCACATCAAGGCGGTCAATACGACGCCGGAATCTTATACGGTTCAGCAGTATCTCCGCAGGATGATCGACGCGGGGCAGAACTGCGCGGTGATGGAGGTCTCCTCACAGGCACTGATGCTTAAGAGGACGGCGGGCATACCGTTTGAAATCGGCGTCTTTACCAATCTGTCCCCCGATCACATCGGACCGAATGAGCACAGCTCCTTCGAGGATTATGCGGCCTGCAAGAGCCTGCTCTTCAGGCAGTGCCGGGTCGGGATCGTGAACGCGGACGATCCGTATACGGATCTGATCCTGAAGGATCACACCTGCGAGGTTGAGACGTACGGGATCCGCTCGGAAAACGCCGACCTCAGGGCCGAGCGGATCGAGCACACGTCTTTAAAGGGACGGCTGGGCATGAAGTTTGATCTGACCGGGCGGCTTTCCTTCCCCGTCGAGCTGGATATTCCGGGCCTCTTTTCCGTTTATAATGCCCTGACGGCGATCGCGGTCTGCGATCATTTTAAGATCGGGGAGGATGATATCCGGAACGCTCTGAAGGGGGCGTCCGTGAAGGGACGGATCGAACCGGTGCATGTGTCGGAGTCGTTCTCGCTGATGATCGATTACGCCCACAACGCGATGGCGCTTGAGAGCCTTTTGACGACGCTTAAGGATTACAAACCGAAGCGGATCGTCTGTCTGTTCGGCTGCGGCGGAAACCGGGCGAAATCCAGACGCTTTGAGATGGGCGAGGTGTCGGGACGGCTTGCGGACCTGACGATCATCACCTCGGACAATCCGAGATTTGAGGAGCCGGAGGCGATCATCGCGGACATCGTGACGGGGATCCGGAAAACGGACGGGCAGTACGTCACGATCCCGGACCGGAAGGAAGCGATCCGCTATGCGATCCTGAACGGCCAGCCGGGCGACGTGATCGTACTGGCCGGAAAAGGACATGAGGACTATCAGGAGATCCGGGGCAAAAAATACCCGATGGATGAGAGAGTGCTGATCAGGGAAATCTTGGATGAAGAAGGCTTACGCTGAAGTAATCGTGGATATCGACCACGAAAAGCTGGACCGGCCGTTTACCTATCGCATACCCGGCCGCCTTGCCGACGAGTGCGTCATCGGCTGCGCGGTGACGATCCCGTTCGGCAGTTCGGACCGCCTGATCAGCGGCTACGTCGTCGGCTTTACGGACAGGCCGGATCTCGACGAAGAGAAGATCAAGGAGATCTCCGCCGTGACGGCCGGCATTGAAACGGCTGAGGCGAGACTTGTACAGCTTGCCGCCTGGATGAGCCGCCGCTACGGGTCGACGATGATCCGCGCGATGAAAACGGTCGTACCGGTCCGCAAACGGACGAAGGCGGTCACGGAGAAAACGGTGTTTCTGACCGGGGATCAGCCCTTTGAAGACATTGCGGCGCGGTACGCGGCAAAGCGCTGCAGCGCGAAGATGCGCGTCTTGAACGCCCTGTCGGGCGGAGCGATGGACATGGCTGCGCTGAAAGAAGCCGCCGGCGTACCGGTCTCCGTCATACGGAGCATGGAAGAGGAAGGCGTCCTCAGGATTGCCGTCACCGAAGTGTACCGGCGCGTGACGGAAGAAGGCGCCGCGGCGCCTCCGGATGTCCTGAACGACGAGCAGCAAAGAGCCTGTGAAGAGATCCGCAGAGAATGGCGCGAGGGCGCCGGCCGGCCGGCTCTTTTAAGAGGCGTGACCGGGAGCGGGAAGACGGCCGTATACACCGAGCTTGTCGCCGATGCCATCCGCGAAGGCGGGCAGGCGATCGTCCTGATTCCCGAGATCGCGCTGACGGCTCAGACGGTATACCGGTTTGTGCGCAGGTTCGGGGACCGCGTCTCGTTTCTGCATTCCCGTCTGTCCGGCGGGGAGCGGTACGATCAGATGAAGGCGGCCAGGAAAGGAGACATCTCCGTCATGGTAGGCCCGCGATCGGCGCTTTTTACGCCGTTCCCGCATCTCCGCCTGATCGTGGTCGACGAGGAGCACGAGGAATCCTACCATTCCGAGACGATGCCCCGGTATTACGCGCAGGAAGTGGCCGTCCGGCGGGGCGAACTGGAGGGCGCCCATGTACTGTTCGGCTCGGCGACGCCCTCTGTCGGGACCGAATATCTCGTCCGGTGCGGCGCTTACTTCGGAAGCGTGCTGCATACGCGTTTCGGCGGCAGGACGCTGCCGGATGCCCGTATTATCGATATGAGGGACGAGCTGCAAAAAGGCAACCGCTCGATTCTTTCCGACGAGCTTAAGGCGCAGATCCGCGCGCGGCTCGACAGAGGGGAACAGGTGATGCTTTTCCTGAACCGGCGCGGATATGCTGGTTCTGTCACCTGCAGAAGCTGCGGTCACGTGATCCGGTGCCCGCACTGCGACATTTCTCTTACGAGGCATAAAAACGGCAGGCTGATCTGCCACTACTGCGGCTATGAATCCCCGGATGTGCGCGCATGCCCGGTTTGCGGATCATCCCACATCGGCGGATTGTCGGTCGGGACGGAGCAGGTCGAGGACATCGTGCAGGCCGCATTTCCGGACGCGCGCATTCTGCGCATGGATCTGGACACGACAAAAGGCAAGGACGGGCACGGCCGGATCCTGAAGTGCTTCAGAGAAGGCGGCGCGGATATCCTGATCGGCACGCAGATGATCGTCAAGGGACATGATTTTCCGCGTGTGACGCTGGTCGGGGTGCTCCTCGCGGATCTGTCGCTCAGCGAGGCGGATTACCGCTCGTCGGAGCGCACGTTCCAGCTTGTCGCCCAGGCGGTCGGCCGGGCCGGGAGGGGGGAACGCCCCGGGCAGGCGCTGATCCAGACCTACCAGCCGGACCATTTTGCGATCCGGGCTGCGGCGGCGCAGGACTACGAACTGTTTTACAACGAAGAAATGGCATACAGAAAGCTTCTGCAGTATCCTCCGGAGGGAGGCATGCTCGCGATCCTGGGGTCGTCCCCTGACGCGAAACTGCTCCATACGGGCATGGAGTTCCTGAGGAAGTATATCGACCGCATTGATCCGCACGGGAGGCTGATGGCCATCGGCCCTGCCCCCCAGAGCATCGGGAAACTGAAAGACCAGTACCGGGAAGTGATCTATGTGCGGCACAAAATGACCGGGGTCCTCATCGGGGCAAAGGACCGGATCGAATCCTATATTGCCGCAAACAGCGGATTCCGCACGATACAGATACAGTTTGATTTTTCATAAACAGAGAGGAAGACATATGGCACTCAGAACGATCAGGATCGCCGGCGATCCGGTACTTGAAAAGCGCTGCAGGGAAGTGAAGGACATGACGCCGCGCATCCGCGAACTGATCGCGGATATGTATGATACAATGTACGAGGGGAACGGCGTCGGACTGGCCGCCCCTCAGGTCGGCATCCTGAAGCGCATTGCGGTCGTGGACTGCACGGGAGAAGATCCGATTACGCTCGTGAACCCGGTGATCGTTGAAACAGAAGGTGAGCAGAGCGGCGACGAGGGCTGCCTGTCCCTGCCGGGAAAAGCCGGAAAGGTTACGAGGCCGATGCGCGTCGTCGTAGAGGCGCTCAATGAAAATATGGAACCGGTCAGGATTGAGGGAGAGGAGCTCCTTGCGCGTGCGCTCTGCCATGAGATCGATCATCTGGACGGCCATATGTATATGGAGAAGGTGGAAGGCCCTCTGCATGACGTGGCTTACGAAGACGAGGAAGAAGAGGAATGAGCATGAAGATTGTGTTTATGGGAACCCCGGACTTTGCGGTGCATACGCTGTCCGCACTTTGTGACGCGGGTTATGACGTGACCGGGGTGGTGACGCAGCCCGACCGGCCGCGCGGCCGCAGGATGGAGATCACGCCGGGGCCTGTCGCTGCGGAAGCGATCCGGCGCGGCCTCGATCTTTATCAGCCGGCAAAGATACGGAACAACCCGGAGGCACTTGAGCGGATCCGTCTTATGGCTCCGGACCTGATCGCGGTCGCGGCCTTCGGGCAGATCATCCCGCCCGAGATCCTGGAACTGCCGCCTCTCGGCTGTTTCAATGTGCACGCGTCCCTTCTGCCGGCGTACCGCGGCGCAGCCCCGATCCAGCATGCGATCCTGGACGGCTGTCCGGAGACCGGCGTGACGATTATGCGCATGGATGCAGGCCTCGATACCGGCGACATCGTATCCAGGTGCGTGATACCCATTACGCCGGAGGAAACCGGTGGGTCTCTTTTTGACAAACTGGCTGCGGAAGGCGCCGCCCTTCTGATTGATACGCTTCCTTCGATTGAAGACGGAACGGCTTCCTTTGAAGCACAGCCGGAAAAAAGCACGACCCCGTATGCGGCCATGATCCGGAAAGAAGACGGCCGGATCGACTGGTCGGAGGATGCCTGCGTGATCGAGAGAAAAGTGCGCGCGATGAATCCGTGGCCGTCCGCATTTACAACGCTGGACGGAAAAACGCTGAAGATCTGGTCGGCACATGTGGAAAAAAGCGGCCTGAAAGCCGGCGACGGCGAAGCGGGGGTCATCGTCCGTCAGGATGCGCGCGGGCTGTATATCCAGACGGGGCAGGGGATTCTTGTCCCGGATGAACTGCAGATGGAAGGCCGCAGGCGCATGAGCGCCCGCGAGTTCTTAAGAGGATACTGTGTCCGCAGTCCGAAGCTCGGCGGGCACGATCAGTAAGAAGCCGGGCTCCTGCGGGACCGGAAGAGAGGAGAACAGGCCATGGCCGGGATGTTTGCATCCGCATCGGATCGGATCATTTTGTACTCATATTACTACCCGCGTTCGCGCGGCATCTATTTTGACTGGACGTTTCTCCTTCTGATCGCCGGCGGTCTTGTCTGCATGGCGGCCTCGGCACTCATGCATTCCTACACAAACCGGTACAGCAAAGTGCTCTCGCGGTCAGGGCTTACCGGAGCACAGGCGGCCCAGCTGATCCTTCAGCGCGCGGGCGTATTCGGCGTGTCCGTACAGCCGATCGGGGGACAGCTTACGGATCACTATGACCCGAGGACAAAAGTCGTCTCCCTCGCTGAGGAGAGCTTTAACAAGACGTCTCTGACCGGAATCGGCGTGGCCGCCCACGAGTGCGGACACGCGATCCAGGACGCGGAAGGATACGCGCCGCTCAGGCTGCGCTCGCAGATCGTGCCGGTTGTGAATATCGGCTCCCAGCTGGCCTTTCCGATCTTTCTGCTCGGTCTCATTTTGTCCATGCAGCCGCTTCTTACCGTCGGGATTGCGCTCTTTTCACTGGCCGTGCTCTTCCAGCTGATCACGCTTCCCGTCGAGATCGACGCGTCGAGACGGGCCATGAAGCTGCTCGGAAGCACAGGACTTTTAGCCGACGATGAGATGAGCGGGGCCAGGAAGGTGCTGACGGCAGCCGCGATGACCTATGTCGCCGCGCTCCTTTCTTCGCTTCTGCAGCTTCTGCGTCTTATCCTGATCGCAAGGGGGAACAGTCGGAATGACTGAAAACACCAGAGAAATCATACTTCAGATCCTGACGGAGATCAGTGAAAACGGCATATACAGCCATATGGCCATCCGCGGCGCCCTGGACAGATACCGGTATCTGCAGAGGCGGGACCGCGCGTTTATTACGCGCGTCTGCGAGGGAACCGTGGAGCGGATGATTGAACTTGATTACATCATCAATCTTTTCGCGACCATACCCGTCGTGAAGATGAAACCGGTCATACGGGACATCCTGAGGAGCGCCGTTTACCAGATCCGTTTTATGGAGAGCGTACCGGATGCCGCCGCGGTCAATGAAGCCGTGAAGCTGACGCAGCAGAAAGGCTTTTACAATCTCAAAGGATTTGTAAACGGCGTTCTGCGCAGCATCATCCGAAGCGGCGACGACATCGCGTATCCGGACGAGACGGCGGAGAAGGAGCGGTATCTTTCCGTGAAGTATTCGATGCCGGAGTGGATCGTGCGCGAATGGCGCGGCGAATTCGGCGACATCGTGACGGGATGGATGCTGGAGCGGCTGCTTCGGGAGCGGCCGACGATCGTGCGCTACAAAACGGACCGGATATCAGCCTCTGCGATTACGGAATCGCTGAAGGCTCAGGGGGTCACGGTCAAAAAAGCGTCTTATCTGCCGTACGCGTACAGTCTGTCCGATTACAACTACCTTCCGTCGCTGCAGGCGTTCAGGAACGGCTGGATCTTTCCGCAGGACACAAGCTCCATGCTCGTGGCCGAGGCCGCTTCTCCGCTCAAAGGCGACTACATCATCGACATGTGCGCCGCGCCCGGAGGCAAAAGCCTTCACCTCGCGGACAAGATGGGCAATTTCGGTGAGATTGAAGCCAGGGATCTGACGGAAGAGAAAGTCGCGCTGATCCGCGATAATGTGCGGCGGGCCGGCATCATCAACGTCAAACCGGTCCAGATGGACGCGCTCGTCTTCGACAGCGCATCCGAGGAGAGGGCGGATATCGTGATCTGCGACGTGCCCTGTTCCGGACTCGGCGTGATCAGCCGGAAGTCCGACATCAAGTACCGGGTGACGCCCGAGAAGATCGCGTCTCTTGTCGAACTGCAGCGCATGATCCTGAGAAATGCCGCCTCTTATGTGCGGCCGGGCGGCCGTCTGATCTACAGCACCTGCACGATCGGGCACAGGGAAAACCAAGACAACGTCAGGTGGTTCACCGAGCATTTCCCGTTTGAGATGGAGTCGCTCAACCCCTTTATTCCGCGCCAGCTCTGGCGTCTGACAACGGAAGAAGGATACCTGCAGCTGATGCCGGGCATCCATGACACGGACGGGTTTTTCATCGCCAGGATGAGAAAGAAAAAGCTATGACGGACCTTGCTTCCATGACCTTGCCGGAACTGACCGGACTGATCACGTCCCTTCAGGAAAAACCGTACAGGGCAAGGCAGATCTATGAGTGGATTCATAAGAAACTCGCAGTTTCATTTGAAGAGATGACCAATATTCCGGGGACACTGAAAAAGGCACTTTCGGAGCGCGCTTTTATCGGCGTCCCCGACATTTGTGCGCTGCAGGTTTCCGCGGCGGACGGGACGCGCAAGTACCTGTTCCGGTTTCCGGACGGGGAGTGCGCGGAGAGCGTCTGGATGGAATACCGCCACGGGCACACGGTCTGCATTTCCTCGCAGGTCGGCTGCCGCATGGGCTGCCGTTTCTGCGCCTCGACACTCCTCGGGCTGACGCGGAACCTGACTGCGGGCGAGATGCTGGGACAGATCTACGGCATCCAGCGGGACACGGGGATCAGAGTCTCGAACGTCGTGGTCATGGGGACCGGCGAGCCGCTTGATAACTACGACAATCTCGTACGGTTCATCAGGATGCTGTCCGATCAGGACGGGCTCAACATCAGTGAGCGGAACATCACGGTTTCGACGTGCGGGCTGGCGCCTCAGATCCGCAGACTGAAGGACGAGAAACTGATGATCAACCTCGCGCTTTCGCTTCACGCGCCGAACGACGAGCTCCGGAAGAGCCTGATGCCGATCGCCAGGAGGTATGCCCTTTCTGAAGTGCTTGACGCGCTGACGGACTATTATTCGGAAGGGAGGAGACGGCTGACCTTCGAGTACAGCCTGATCCGGGGCGTCAACGACACGGACCGGTGCGCGGGAGAACTGTGCGCTCTTCTCAAGGGCCTGAACTGCCTGGTCAACCTGATTCCGGTGAATCCGGTGCGGGAGACCGGGTTCTGCGAGACGAGCCGCGCGGACGCCGCCGCCTTCAAGAAAAAACTTGAAAATCATGGAATTCATGTTACTATTAGAAGGGAAATGGGCAGAGACATCGACGGCGCCTGCGGCCAGCTGAGAAAGCGGCATGCGGACGGTGCGGTGTAGTCTGCCGGTTGAAGTTTTTACAGGAATGATGCACGAGATATGAAATCATATTCGGCTACAGATGTAGGACGAAAAAGAAAAATAAATCAGGACAGCATTTTCGCCTCGGACAAGCCGGTTGGAAATCTTCCGAACCTGTACATCGTCGCGGACGGCATGGGGGGCCACAACGCGGGTGACTTCGCTTCACGCTATACGGTCAACACCGTGCGGGAGTACATCGCAGGGAGCAGGGAGAAGAATCCGATCAAGCTGATCAACGAGGCGATTCAGCTTGCAAACAGAGGGATACTGAAGGAGGCTGCCGAGCACAGCGAGATGTACGGGATGGGCACCACGATCGTCGTGACCACCATCATCGATGAATACGCTTATACGGCAAATGTCGGCGACAGCCGGCTGTATCTTTATGACGGCGAGCTGAAGCAGATCACGCGCGACCATTCTCTCGTCGAGGAAATGGTGCGTCTGGGAGAAATCACCGAAGAGGACGCGAAAACCCATCCGGATCGCCATATTATCACACGTGCGGTCGGCGCAGCCGAGGAAGTGAACGTCGACTTCTTTGACTATCAGATGTCGCCGGACTGCACGATCCTTATGTGCTCTGACGGACTGAGCAATATGGTGGAAGACGATGAGATCCGGAAGATTATAGCTGGGCCGTCCGACCTCATCGAAAAGACGAAGGAATTGATCGACGAGGCCAATCAGAACGGCGGCAAGGACAACATCGCGGTTGTGATCGTAAAACCGGATGCGGGTGAGGTGTAAGCATGTTAAAAGCAGGAGTAATATTGGCAGGCCGTTATGAAATCGTCGGACGCATCGGATCCGGCGGGATGGCTGACGTCTATAAAGCGATGGACCGGAAGCTGAACCGCTACGTCGCGGTCAAGGTGATGAAGCCTGAGTTCCAGAGCGACAGCACTTTTATTTCCAAGTTCAGGCGCGAGGCGCAGGCCGCGGCCGGTCTGGCCAATCCGAATATCGTAAATGTCTATGACGTCGGTGAGGATCAGGGCAATTATTATATTGTCATGGAGCTCGTCGAAGGCATCACGCTGAAAGAGTACATCGTCAAAAAAGGAAAGCTGTCCGTGCGCGAGGCGACGAGCATCGCGATCCAGGTAGGCATGGGCCTTGCCGCGGCACATGATCAGGGAATCGTGCACAGGGACGTCAAGCCCCAGAACATCATCATCTCAACGGACGGCAAGGTGAAGGTGACGGACTTCGGCATCGCCCGCGCCGCATCGTCCAATACGATCAGCGCCAACGCGATGGGGTCTGTGCATTACAGTTCTCCGGAGCAGGTCCGCGGCGGCTACTCGGATGCGCGATCCGATATCTACTCACTCGGCATCACGCTCTATGAGATGGTGACCGGACGCGTCCCGTTCGACGGAGAAACCACGGTCGCGATCGCGATCAAGCACCTGCAGGACGAGATGGAAGCACCTTCGCGCTATACGCCGGACCTGCCGTATTCACTGGAACAGATTATTTATAAGTGCACGCAGAAGAGTGTGGAGCGCCGCTATCAGTCCATGAACGACGTGATCACGGACCTGAAGCGCTCGCTGATGGAGCCGGACGGCCACTTCGTGCAGCTGGCCCCGATCCTGGATCATTCCCAGACGGTCCTGATCTCCCAGGCCGACCAGGCCGCCATCCGCAAGGTGGCCGGAGGCGGCACGCCGGATCCGGAAACCGAACAGGTCTATTCATCCGTTCAGAACGCCCGGAAAGGCGTGGCTGAAAAACCGCTCGACGTGGAGGATGAAGAAGAAATCGAAGAAGAGGATGACGATGACGCCAGCACGGGTCTGGAGAAAGCCGTGACGATCGGAAGCTTTGTCGTCTGCGGCCTGATCATCGGCCTTCTGATCTATTTTATCGGGCGGGCCGCCGGATTGTTCGGCGGAGGTTCCGCAGTCCCGGCGCCGTCAGCCGTGACGACGACCGGAAGCAACACCACCGCTTCGGCCGCGGAGTCCGTGTCCAGCGGCAATGTCAAGGTGCCCAATATCGTCGGCATGACGGAGTCCGATGCTGAAGCAACCGCAAAAGCAAAGGGACTCGGCGTGAAGTATCTCGGCGAAAAGTCTTCCGATAAAGCGGCGGGCACCGTGATCGAGCAGACGCCTGCGTCCGGCACGGAAGTCGCGGAACACACGACGATCACTTATTACCGGAGCAGCGGGCCCCAGACAGTGGCGGTGCCGTCTGTTACGGGCATGACGCTCGAAGAAGCCCAGAGCGCACTTGCGGCCGCCGGCTTTGCAAATGTCACGACGTCGCAGGAGTTCTCCGAGACTGTCGCACTCGGCAGTGTCGTCTCCGTTACGCCGGCTGAGGGTCAGCAGGTGACCCCTGCATCCGAGATCACGCTGGTTGTCAGCCGCGGATCCGAAAATGCAGAGAAAATCACGGTGACGGATTACAGAGGCTCCTCCATCGAGTACGCCGAGGAAGACGCGAAGTCGAAGGGCCTGATCGTGACGCTGGCCTATGACGTGAGCGACCGGATCGCGGAGGACGAAGTCATCCGGCAGAGCATCGATCCCGGGGAAGAGGTCTACCAGGGCACCGAGATCGTGCTTACCGTCAACAACGAAGAGATGATGAACAGCGCGCCGACACCGGCAGCGTCTTCCGAGGCGGTTGACCTCGGGAACGGGACCGCGACGGATCCGGGTTCCATCGCGCTTGAAAACAGCAACTGGATGTGCACGGCCAATCTCGGCGAGCCGTCCAACTACACGGGCGGTGCCTACAGGCTCGTACTCGTTCAGAACGTAAACGGACAGGATCTGGAAACCGTGATCGCAGAAGGGGAAACCTCTCTTGAATTCCCGTATCTGCTTCAGGTCACCGGAGCCGAAGGCGTATCGGACGGTCTTATCTACTTGTACGAGAGAGTGGGGGAGAATTATGAACCACGTGTCACCTGGCCGGTTGTGTTTGAATTACAGAGCTGAATTATGCAGGGAAAAATCCTGAAAGCGATTGCCGGATTCTACTACGTATATGTAGTAGGATCCGGTCTTTATGAATGTAAGGCAAGGGGCATCTTCCGGAGGGAAAACAGAAGCCCTCTGGTTGGCGACAATGTGCGGATCGACGTCATCAGCACAGCGGAGATGACGGGAAACATCGTCGATATCGAGCCCCGCAAAAATGAACTGAAGCGGCCGCCGGTCGCGAATATCGACCAGGCGCTGATCCTCTTTTCCATGCGGACGCCGGATCCGAACCTGCTGCTTCTGGACCGCTTCCTGATCTCGGCCGGGCAGTCCGGCATACCGTGCGTCATCTGTTTTAACAAGGCGGACCTCGCGTCTTCGGAAGAGATTGAGGAGATCGGCGAAGCGTACCGGGAATGCGGCGCCCCGCTGTATTTTATCAGCGTTAAGAACGGCAGCGGCCTGGATCAGGTCAGGCACATTTTGTCCGGAAAGACGACGGCCCTGGCCGGTCCTTCCGGAGCAGGCAAATCTTCGCTGACAAACGCCGTGCAGGGACGCGTCCGGATGGAAGTCGGAGACATTTCCAAAAAGCTTGCAAGAGGGCGGAACACAACAAGGCACTCTGAACTGATCTGCGTGGAGGACGGCACGTTTCTGTGTGATACGCCCGGATTTACCGCGCTTGACACGGGCGGAATCGGGAAGGAGGAACTGGAAAACTGCTATCCCGAGTTTCGGCCCTATATCGGATCCTGCTACTATCAGGGCTGCGCCCATATATCGGAACCCGACTGCGCAGTCAAAGACGCACTTTGCAGGAAGCGGATCAGTCCGCTCCGGTACGGGCATTACCGGTATCTGTATGAGAAATTAAAAGAAGAGGAAAGGAGAAAATACCGATGAGCGAAGCGATTCTTGCCCCCTCTATCCTTGCTGCCGATTTTAACATTCTCGGGGATCAGATCGCGTCGGTGCAGAGAGCCGGGGCGAAATGGCTCCACATTGACGTGATGGACGGCGCCTTTGTTCCCAATCTGTCCGTAGGCCTTCCGGTGATCCGTTCGATCCGCAGGAGGTCTGATCTCTTTTTCGATGTGCATCTCATGATTGAGGATCCGATCCGGTATATCGGGGATTTCGCCGCGTCCGGAGCCGACGGCATCACATTCCATGTGGAAGCGGCTTCGGATCCGGAACGCGTGATCGGCGAGATCCGGCGCTGCGGGAAAAAGGCCGGCATTTCGCTGAAACCCGCGACGCCGCTTGAGGCGGTCCTGCCTTACCTGGACCAGGTGGATATGGTGCTCGTTATGACGGTGGAACCGGGATTCGGGGCGCAGGCCCTGAAGCGGGAGACACTCGATAAAGTCCGTGAACTCAGGAAGATTGCCGCTGAAACAGGCCGTGATCTGCGCATTGAGGTGGACGGCGGCATGAGCAGGGAGACGATTCTTGACGCACTTCATGCCGGCGCGGATGTTTTCGTGGCCGGCAGTGCCGTGTTCAAAGATGATATTGAAGCCAACGTGCGCGAACTGTGCGTCATGATCGGCGGATAAATCTGTTTCTGTTGGAGGATGCCCGATGCCGGATAACCATCTGAGAATTCAGTCTTCTGATAAACGGCAGATCCTGGTTGTAGACGATGAACTGATTAACCGGGAACTGCTCGGGATGATCCTGTCAGAGGATTATGCTCTTTTATTTGCCTCGAACGGAGAGGAAGCCATCAGACTCATCAGAGAACACGCGGAGACGCTCTCCCTTATTCTGCTGGATCTGATCATGCCGGTGATGTCCGGCATGGTCGTCCTTAAAATGCTGAAAGAGAAAGCGGAGTGGGCGAAGATTCCGGTCATTGTCATGACTGCGGATCATGAATCGGAAGCTGTTTCTCTGGAGATGGGCGCGATGGATTTCATCCCAAAGCCCTATCCGCAGCAAAACGTGATTCTTGCCAGACTCCGCCGGATCATCGAATTGTCCGAGGACCGCAAGATCATCCATTCAACCGAGCGGGACTCGCTGACAGGCCTTTACAACAGGGAGTTCTTTTATAATTATGCCGAAACCTTTGACCAGCACCATAAGCAGGAACCGATGGACGCCTGTGTGCTGGACATCAACCATTTCCATCTGATCAACGAGCGGTACGGCCGTCTGTTTGCGGATCAGACGCTTCAGCAGATCGGGTGGAATCTGCGGGAAATGGTGCAGAAGACGGGCGGCATCGTGTGCCGGCGCGCAGCGGACACCTTTATGATCTACTGCCCGCACCGGGACGAGCATGCCTCGATTCTGGAGACGGCCGCGGCCGGGATCGCGGACGGCGGAGATGAGAAAAACCGGATACGCCTTCGTCTGGGCGTCTATCCGGATGTGGACAAGGCGCTCGGCATGGAGCAGCGCTTCGACCGGGCCAAGACCGCCGCGGATCTTGTGCGGAACAACTATTCGCAAAATGTAGCTTACTACGACAACCGCCTGCATGATCGGGAGATGCTCGCCGAACAGCTGACCGAGGACTTTGACAAGGCCATCCGGGAGAAGCAGTTCGTCGTCTACTATCAGCCGAAGTTCGATATCCGGCCGGATGAACCGGTGCTTTCAAGTGCGGAGGCGCTGATCAGGTGGCAGCACCCGGAACTCGGACTCGTCAGTCCGGGGATCTTTGTCCCGCTCTTTGAGGAGAACGGGATGATTGAGCGGCTGGACCACTATGTGTGGGAAGAAGCGGCCATCCGGATCAAAGCGTGGAAGGATGAATACGGCATCAAAGTCCCTGTGTCCGTCAACGTATCCCGCGTTGACATGACCGACCCCGGGATCGTCGATTTTTTCCGGGCTCTGCTGAGCCGGTATCATCTCGACCCGGAGGACCTGATTCTGGAGATCACGGAATCCGCGTATTCGGAAGATGAGGAGCTGATCATTTCCACCGTCAATGCGCTTAGGACACTCGGCTTCAGGGTTGAGATGGATGACTTCGGGACCGGGTATTCCTCGCTCGGCATGATCTCAAAGCTGCCGATTGACGCGCTCAAGCTGGACATGATCTTCGTGCGAAATGCCTTCGCCGGACAGGGCGATATGAAAATGATCGAACTGATCATCGATATCGCCGCCTATCTCAGAGTCCCTGTGATCGCGGAAGGTGTGGAGACGAAGGAACAGGCGGATGTCCTGAAGGCGATGGGGTGCGACATCATACAGGGGTATTATTTCTCGAAACCGGTGCCGCCGGAGGCGTTCCGCGTCTTTCTGGAAGAGAAGAAGCGGATGCTGGCCATGGAGGACGACCGCAAAAAACAGGAGAATCCTGACAGCCTGGCCCGGGCGGAAGAAGTCATGCGGGATGCCCTGACCTATGCGCGGATTTCCCAGGCGCTTGCCCAGGATTATTTTACGGTCTACTATATCAATACGAAAACCGGCGCATATATTGAGTACAGCATGCGGGGCGAAGACCACCGGCTGTTCCCGGTCGCAGGAGGGGAAAGCTTTTTTGCGGACTGCGTCAGGCAGATCCCGGACCGGATCATTCCGGCCGACCAGGGCAGGGTCGCAGCCGCATTTGACGAGCGGAATCTTCTGAGGACGATCCGCAGCAACCGGAAGTTTTCGATCAACTATCAGGTTCTCGTGAACGGGAGCCCGATGAACGTAAGCGTGAAGGCCATCAGGGTGCCGGACGACCCCGATCACATCCTGATCGGCATGAGCAACATCGATGAGCAGGTCGAAAGGGACAGGGCCTATCAGGAGGCCCTGGAGAAGAGCGTCACCTACGCGTCGCTCGCGCAGGCGCTGGCGGCGGACTATTTCAGCATTTATTATGTGGATACCGAGACGGACCGCTTCTTTGAATTTACCGCGCATGACGCGTACGAGGACCTCCGGATCGAAAAAGAAGGAGAGGATTTCTTTAACCTCAGCCGGCAGAACGTCCGCCGGGTGGTGTATCAGGAAGACCAGGGCATGTTCCTCGACGTGTTCACGAAGGAAAATGTACTCCGGAAGATCCGGGAGAACGGCGCGTTCACCGTGACGTACCGGCTCCTCTTCAACGGCGTGCCCAAATACGTGTCCCTGAAGGCGACGCCGAAGACGGGAAATGACCTGAAACATATCGTCATCGGCGTGAACAACATTGACACCCAGATGCAGCGCCAGGCGGCGTACGAGCGCGCGCGCCGCCAGAGCGAGATGTATCTGCGCATCGTACAGGCACTCTCCGAAGACTATTACAGCATCTACATGGTGAACATGAATACCGATGAGTTCGTCGAGTACAGTTCCGCGCCTGAATACAAGGAACTGAAGGTGGAGCAGAGCGGCCGGAATTTCTTTGAAGACTGCCGGAAAAACGTGATCCGCCTTGTCCACCCGGATGACCTGAAGAAGGCTCTTACGGTATGGGAGAAAGAACGTCTCCAGAAGGAACTGGACAGCGGCAAGTCCTTCTCGGTCACCTACCGGCTGATGTTTGACGGAAATGCCGTCTATATCAACTGCAAGGTCATCAGGATGACCGGTGAAGACGAAGGGTATATCCTGATCGGCATCAGCAATGTGGATCTCCAGATCCGCCGGGAACAGGAATACGAGCAGCATCTTAAGGACGCGAGGCTCGCAGCCCTCAGGGATCCGCTGACCGGCGTGAAGAGCAAGCATGCCTTCACGGAGAAGGAACGCGAAATGAATGACGCGATCCGGGAAGGCACGCAGGAACCGTTTGCCGTCGCAGTCTGTGACCTGAACGGGCTGAAAGCCGTTAACGACACCCTGGGACATAAGGCGGGCGACCAGTATATCAGGGACGCATGCCGGATCATCTGCAACCAGTTCAAGCACAGTCCGGTTTACCGTGTCGGCGGTGATGAGTTCGTGGCTGTTCTTCAGGGTTCGGACTATCAGGAAAAAGAGGCGCTGATCGAGCATTTTACGGCCCAGAACGGAGAGCGGTGCCGGAACGGAGAAGTGGTCATCGCCTGCGGGATTGCGGACTGGGAGGAAGCCGGGAAGGAGCCTTTTGAATCGGTTTTCCAGCGCGCGGATCAAAAAATGTATGAGAACAAAAAGGACCTGAAATCCATGTGAGATGTGCAGCACACTTAACGGCACATTGGAAAACGGCTTTGCTGCTGTGCAATTCACGCGCGATTCCTCTTTGAGAATCGTGATTTACTGAAGAACGTACATGAAAGCTTCCTGTATACTTTAAACAGTGAAGGGAAACGGTCTTGACCAAGAAAAATACCTCAAGTAAAGTTGGATTATTACTGAC